>JASLHQ010000018.1 GCA_030152265.1 Savagea sp. | reverse complement strand
CTTTATTTATGGGACGATCCGACAGGGGCTCGTTATGAAGCGAGTTATTTCTCCGTTTATCCGAAAGTGTGGAGACATGGAGACTTTATTGAGATTATAAAAGATACAGGATCCATCATTATGCATGGACGTTCAGATTCTACGTTAAATCGTGGAGGTGTCCGTATCGGAACGAGTGAGATTTATCACGCTGTCGAAGCGAACCCTCTCATTGAAGATAGCCTCGTCGTTCACGTTGATATCGGAGATGTGAAGTCGTACATGCCACTGTTCATTAAGTTAAAAGGTGGAGCACAATGGACAGATGCAGCGACAGACATTTTAAAAGAACGTATTCAAGAACAATATACCGCTCGACACGTGCCAGATATGGTGTATGTCGTGAACGACATTCCGTACACATTGACGGACAAAAAGATGGAAGTACCGGTGCGTCGTATTTTGTCAGGAGAAGCGTTAGAAGAAGTAGCGAACCGTGAAGCGATGCGCAATCCAGATGCTTTATATCCGTATGTTGAATTTTATGAAACAGTCATTAAACCAATGAAGGGATAAAAACGATGTGTGAGAAATGTAAACGACGATTGCGTATGTTAGTGATGGTTTTTGCTATAGGTTCTTTACTCTTTTTAGGGACATCATTGTTTGAGTGAAAGGAAGGGAGCAGCATGACAATATGTGATGCTGCATAATACATATGAAAAAACGAGCATTGACGATTGCTGGTTCTGCCGCACGTGGTGGAGCAGGCATTCAAGCAGATATTAAAACATTTCAAGAGCTAGACGTATACGGAGTAGCGGCCATTACAGCATTCGTCGCGAAACATCCTGAAACGAATCAAGGGATTTTTCCGCAGTCTGTGGAAGCGATTGAAGCACAAATCCATACGATGTTGACGGATATCGGATGCGATGCGTTAAAGACGGGAATGTTATTTACAGAAGAAATTATTGAAGCGGTCGCATGGCAAATTGATCAAAGTGGAGTTTCGTCAATCGTTATTGACCCGGTCATGATTGGCAAAATGGGGTCAAAATTGTTGAAAGACGATGCAATTCAAGCGTTGAAGGCAAATTTATTACCGCAAGCGACGATTATGACACCGAATATGTATGAAGCGGCTTATTTATTAAATGAGCCACTTGACGCTTTACAAGAAGAAGCGGATTTGATCGATGCGGCTCGTCGTCTCCATGCGTACGGTTCACAATACGTTTTAGTGAAAGGAGGCCGTTTAGACGGTCCTGCCGTTGATATTTTATATGACGGACAGTCATTGTATCGCTACGTTGCACCTCGTATTGATACGATTCATACGAATGGTGCAGGATGCACGTATTCTGCGGCAATTACAGCAGAACTTGCGAAAGGGAAGCCGATAACAGAAGCGGTATTGAAAGCAAAACGTTTCATTACAGCAGGTATCGTTCATGCAGTTCCTTATTTAAATGGTCCTGGACCGACTGATCACGCTGCGTATCGCAAGTTTGGAGAACAAACGGTATACATGGAAGAAATTTTATAAAGAAAAGCCGAATGATTGTTAAGTCATTCGGCTTTTTCAATATGCATCATTGATTCCGCTTCCGTTCCACTCACAGAATAGCCCGCTCCTTTTGCGCAAAAAATAGAGCTCGATGTAAAGTGTGGATCGGCATTCGGATCATACTCACTCGCTTCGATTACTTCTTGTTCATTGTGACAATAGTCGAAATGTGTCACTGTAAATCGTAAAGAACCGAGACCTTTCGTAAACGAATAAAATTGTTCGGGATAATGTAAAAAACGTGCGACGGGAACGACAGCTTTAACAATAAGAGAAGTTCCCCTTTGTATAGGTGCTTCACACGTTCCGTGCAATTGTTGAATGTCTGTCATTAACTTACCGATATGTTGTTCAGGGATTGTGAATTTGACGGTATACATCGGTTCAAGCAAGCGTACTTTCGCTTTTTCCAGTCCTTGACGAACGGCGCGCCACGTCGCTTGTCGAAAATCTCCTGGTGAAGAATGTTCGTTATGCCCACGCCCTGCGATACATGTAATCGTGACATCCGTTAATGGTGCGCCTGTTAAAATACTGCGGATCGGCTTTTTTAAAAGGGCATTTCGAATTTCTGTTCGATTGCCGCTCGTCATATCGTTCGGATGTGTTTCATCTTGAACGTGAATACCACTATTTAATGGAGCTTGTTCGATGCGTACGTGCACTTCCGCATAGTGGCGAAGTGGCTCGAAATGGCCGTATCCGACTGTACTTCCTTCAATCGTTTCTCGATATAAGACGATTGGTTCGCCGAAAGAAATAGAGATTTGAAATCGTTCAAGCACGGTTTGTTGTAACGTTTCGAGTTGAATCGGTCCGAGAATGTGAATGTATAGCTCGGCACTCTCTCGTTCCCACAGTACTTGTAAAGAATCATCTTCCTCGTCGAGCCGTTGAAAAACTTTCACGAGTTCGTGTTGAGAAACCACTTCAGGACCGATGACACGAGCGCGCAATGTCGGAATAAATGTCGCTTCGACTCGTTTGCGTCCTCCTTGTAAACAGTCATAAACAGATACGTCACGAGCCCCGAGCAATGCGACGAGTTCTCCAGCTTCTGCACGTTGAACTGTTTGGAACCCAGCTCCACGATACGAACGCAGTTGTGTAATTTTCACTAGCTCTTCACCAATCATTATTTCATCGCGCACTTGTAATGAACCGGATTGCAATTTAATAAACGTATTTTTTTGCCCTCGTTCGTCATAACGTATTTTATAAACGAATCCTGTCGCTTCGCCTTTTTCATCGTAAGAAGTAGGAGAGTACGTGTGGAAAAAGTCGAAAAAGGGAAGAATGCCTTCATCGTGAAGGGCAGAACCTGAACCGTAAAACAATGTGCTTTGATGTTGAATCGAGTGCAAAACTGCATCGTGTAAAGGAAGTGTATCGTTTAAAAAGGCTTCGATTAACGATTCATCTGCTTCTGCTAATTGTTCGATAATGTCTTCGTTAAAAGCTCGTTCATACGAGAGGAGTGGTCGTTGTAATCTGCTGCTCGCTTCGTCACATACCGTTTCGAAGTCTTCATGCAGTTGATCCATTTTATTAAAGAAAATAAATGTCGGAATATGGTATCGTTGTAATAGTTCCCAAATGCTTTCGGTATGGCCTTGAACACCATCAGGAGCGCTAATAATTAAAATCGCATAATCGAGCATTTGAATAGAACGTTCCATTTCAGGTGAAAAATCGAGATGTCCGGGTGTATCGATTAAGTAATAGTGAGCATCTTTATAGGTAAATGTCGTCTCATCTGAAAACACTGTAATGCCGCGTTCTTTTTCGACAGAATGATAGTCGAGAAACGCCGTTTTTTCATCGACACGACCTTTCGTTTTAATCGATTCAGTCGCAACGAGCAATTGTTCAGAGAACGTCGTTTTACCAGCATCGACGTGTGCTAAAATACCGATTGTTTTTTTCATAAAAAGTCACCTTTTTTACTTTAGTATACGTGAAACAATACAAAACGAAAATGTTTCATATGAAACATCATGAGGGGGAGAGCGTATGCAAGAAGGGTATACGTTACGAGATCGCGCTTTTTGGTTTTTAGTATTTGGGTTAGGATTAGCGAGTATGTTCACATTCTCGGCAATGTACGCAACGCAACCGTTAATGCCGAAATTTACAGAACAGTTTAATGTTTCGGTGTCACTTAGCAGTATGACGATGTCTATTATGACAATCGGACTTATTTGCGGGCTTGTCGTTGTAGGGGTCTTGTCCGATCGGAACGGGCGCTCACAATTTGTGAAATGGTCTTTATTATTATCAGCCATTCCGTTTTTTATCATTCCTTTTTTGCCCTCTTTTTCACTTATTTTATTGTTGCGTTTCATTCAAGGATTCACGATGGCAGGGGTACCAGCTGTCGGATTAGCTTATTTGAATGAAGAAATTCATCCGAAATATCAAGGGCTTGCGACAGCGCTGTACATATCGTGTAATGGACTCGGTGGGATGATTGGACGTATTTTTACAGGTATACTCGCTGAGCGTTACAGTTGGGAGCTCGCTTTTTTCATTATCGGAAGTGCGGGAATTGTCATTTTAGTTCTGTTAATCATGACATTGCCCAAGTCGAATTATTTTACACCGAGTGTCGTCTCTCTTCGAAAAGATATCGATGGTTTTTTCTACCATTTACGTAATCCGAAATTGTTAATGGTCTTCGGTTTAGGGTTTATTTTGCAGTTGTCCTTTACTGGTGTTTGGACGTATTTACCCTTTTATTTATCAGAAGTACCATTTTCATTATCTCTCGATAAAATATCACTCATTTATGCAGCGTACAGTTTTGGTATTATCGGAGCGCCTATTGCGGGATATTTAGCAGCACGATTTACTGTAAAGCGCGTGCGAGCTATCGCTTTATTCGTTTTAATCGGTGGTGTACTGTTAACATTGAGTCATTCTTTAGTTATTGTCATTATTGGGATGTGCATCGTCTGTGGAGGATTTTTCACTGCGCATTCCCTTACAGCTACGACAGTGAGTCAGGAGGCAACTCATCATAAAGGGAGTGCTTCAAGCTTATATTTAATTTCGTATTATATTGGAGTAGCAGGAGGGAGTACTTTGCTCAGTCCTGTATGGGA
>JASLHQ010000207.1 GCA_030152265.1 Savagea sp. | reverse complement strand
GCTTGGAGCATTAACGGAACACCGACAGATGCGATTAAATTAGGTTGCGATGTGTTAATTAATTCGCCGATTGATGTCGTATTTTCTGGCATGAATCTTGGAGCGAATGTCGGACGTGATCTGTTTTATTCAGGAACGGTAAGCGGCGCGAGGGAAGCGATTAGTTATGACATTCCGGCTGTGGCCGTTTCGTATGATGAATATGATATTGAAACGGTCGATTTTCAACGGGCGACGAAGCGGATGTATGAATGGTTGTCGCTTTTTTTAGAAGACGTCGTCGCAAGTCGTCATTTATGGAATGTGAATATTCCAGCGAGCGATGATGAACAGTATCGAGGGATGCGATGGGCGACGATTGATTTAGACATTCAGCGCTATCGCCATATGGTTTCGAAAGGACCTCATCAACGTACGATTTATTGGTTGACGGATTACCGTCAAGATGTGCAATCGCTCGATGAACAAAGTGATTTGTATTTATTGAATGCGCATTTTTTAACGACGAGTACATGGCACCCCCTCCGCTTACATTATGAAGTGGAAGCGAAACAACAATGGTTAGAAAAAATGGAACACCATGCGTTAATCAAACGAGGAGGATATTAAAATGAAAAAAATGTGGATGGCGCTGATCGTAGCGATGATGACTTTTGTCGTAGCATGTGGAGCAAATGACGAAAAAGAACCGACGGAGCAAACAGAAGGAGAAGAACGAGTGAGTGGTACGATTCAATTTTACACTTCTCAACCAGATAGTGACGCGGAAGCATTAGTGAAAGCGTTCAAAGAAAAGTATCCAGACATCGATGTGCAAACATTCCGTTCAGGCACAGAAGAAGTTATCGGTAAAGTTTTAGCTGAAAAAGAAGCAGGAGCTGTACAAGCAGATGTTTTACTTGTAGCGGATGCAGTCACGTTCGAACGATTGAAAGAAGAAGATTTACTACAGGCTTATGAATCAAAAGAAATGGCAGAAATTCCAGAAGCCTTTATCGATTCAGACTTTATGTATGCAGGGACGAAAGCGATGGCGACGGTGATCGCGACGAATCATGATGTCGCTTCAACTGTGCCGACAAAATGGGCAGATTTGTTGAAAGAAAGTGAAAAAGGACAAGCTGTTATGCCGAGTCCGCTTTACTCAGGTGCTGCCGCGTATAACGTTGGAGTGTTTACACGTCAATCTCTCGGTTGGGAAATGTTTGAACAGTTAAAACAAAACGATTTAATGGTCGTACAAGGAAATGGAGCGGCATTGAAAGAAGTGCAAAGCGGTCAACGTGCTCATGCGCTCGTTGTAGATTTCATCGTCGCACGTGCCATTCAAGAAGGTTCTCCACTTACGTTAACGTATCCTGAAGAAGGTGTACCTGTTATCACAGAGCCAATCGCATTAATGAAAGATGCGAAAAATGAAGAAGCTGCCAAACACTTTATCGATTTCGTATTGTCGAAAGAAGGACAAGAATTAGCACGATCTTTAGGTTACACACCAATTCGTGAAGATTTGGAAGCGCCAGAAGGATTAAAAAGCATTCAAGACATGAATGTGATGGAAGCTGATTTGAAACAATTGGTGCAAGAACGAGAAGAAGATAAACGTCAGTTTTCACAATTATTTGGTGAATAAGCAAAAACGGAGATAGGGAGAAATCGTCACCTATCTCTTTTTTCTAAGGAGGATGTCGATGTCGACGATGGCGATGAAAGGAAAAGGAGAGGTGCGATTACGAGAGCGCTTCATCTCCTCGAATCAATGGTTTACGCTGAGTGCTATTTTATTTATTTTCATTTTATTTGTCTGGCCTTTCGTACGATTAATTTGGATGAGTGTCACAGCGGACGGTTCATTGACGCTTGCGCATTTCAGTCAAATTTTTCAAGATGCTCAATTTTGGAAAATGTTTCGACGTACATTGTGGATTGTCGTTTGGGCAACGCTCGGTGCATTACTACTCGGTTTCGTTTACGCGTATGTAATTGCCTATACAGACGTGCGTGGAAAAAAGGTGATGCAATTGTTGTTAATGATGCCGTTCATCGTCCCTTCTTATATTTTGACGATCGGTTGGACGCAGTTTGCTCAACTTTTTCAAATTAACTTGTACAGTATCGGCGGTATTATTTTCGTATTAATGATCAGTCATTTCCCCCTCGTTTTTTTATTTACGTTAACGATGTTACAACGTATCCCTTTAGAGTTAGAACAAGCGGTACGCGTATCCGGCGGTAATCAATGGACGGTATTAAAACAAGTCACGTTTCCGCTCGCTTTGCCAGGATTAGTAGGAGGCGGATTACTCGCCTTTTTAACGAATTTAGATAACTTCGGAATTCCTGCCTTTCTTGGAATTCCTGCGCATATTACAGTCTTGAGCACAGCGATTTATCAAGAAGTGGTCGGATTTGGTCCAGGGGCATTTAGTCGAGCAGCCGCGTTATCTGCGATTCTTGCTGTGATCGCTTTAGTCGGCTACACGTTGCAAAATCTCATTTTAAAAAATAAGCAACATATTTCAGAGACGGCACCCGTCGTTACGACACCGCGTATTCCATTAGGGAAAAAGAAAATTTACGTAGAACTTATATTGTGGAGCAGTGTTCTTTTACTGACGATTGTACCGCTTCTCGTTTTAGTTAAAACATCGTTAATTAAAGTGTACGGACTTCCGTTCCGTTTTGAAAATTTAACGTTGAGCCATTATCAATTTTTACTCCAGGATACGGATAAAGTGTGGAACAGTTTACAAACGAGCGGTATGTTTGCTGTCATTACGGTCGCACTCACGATCATCATCGGTACAGCGCTAGCTTACGTTCGATCTCGTTCGAATACGTTGACGAGTCGGTGGATGGAAGGGATGATTACGATTCCTTACGCACTTCCTGGTATCGTATTGGCTTTGTCGATGATTTTAGCATGGATGGAACCTTTACCTGGGTGGAACCCAAACATATACGGAACAGGAAAAATTTTAATTCTCGCTTACTTTACACGCTTTCTCATTTTACAAGTGAAAGGGAGTGCGGTGGCATTTGCGCAAGTAAGTGTTGATTTAGAAGAAGCGGCACAAGTGAGCGGTGCTTCGCCATTTGCGAAATGGAAGGAAATTTTGTGGCCGTTAGTGGCGACAGGAGTAAGTGTCGGGGCCTTATTTGTCGCCTTGACGACGTTTACGGAATTGACCGTATCTTCTCTTTTATGGTCGAGTGGAACAGAAACCGTTGGCGTCATGATTTTTAACTATGAACAAGCTGGATATACGACTTATTCGACGGCATTTTCTGTCATCGTTCTTAGTTTAATGGCAAGTGTTGCTTTGTTCGTAGCACTATTACTTCGGATGAAAAATAAAAAACGAGGAGGAATGATTCGATGATTCAACTGCAAGGCGTGACGAAAAAATTTGACGAAACGACGGCACTTCGAGACATTGACTTAACAATTGAGGAGGGCGAGTTTGTCGCAATTGTTGGGCCGAGTGGATGCGGAAAGACGACACTTCTTCGTTTGCTGGCAGGTTTCACTTCACCGACTTCTGGAGAAATTCGAATGGGCGAGACAATCCTCGCAAATGCTTCAAAGGTCGTCCCGCCGGAAAAAAGAGATATTGGACTCGTCTTTCAAAAATTTGCCCTTTGGCCACATATGACAGTCGCTGAACAAATCGCATTTCCTTTAAAACATCATCGCTTTTTGCATCAAAAACGAGCATTTTCATCGATGGACGCTAAAGTAGAAAGTATGTTGCAACTTGTCGGCTTATCAGGATATGAAAAGCGTATGCCTCACGAATTATCAGGCGGACAGCAACAAAGGGTCGCCATCGCGCGCGCTTTAGCGGCCTCACCTCAATTATTATTGATGGATGAGCCGTTAAGTAGTTTAGACGCAGCGTTACGCATCGAATTGCGCGATGAAATTCAAACGATTCATCGCACGCTACAGCCATCCGTCGTCTATGTCACCCACGATCAAAGCGAAGCACTCGCCATGGCTGATAAAATCGTCGTTATGAAAGATGGACGCATCGAACAAATGGGAGATCCTACAAGCATTTATTATCATCCCGCTACACCTTTCGTCGCGACATTTGTCGGAAAAGCGAATATTTTGAACGGTGTTTGGAGGGGGGAGCATTTTTATCCGTATGGGCATCCTTCTTTTTACTGGGTTGTCCCTGACATCTCAGACGCTTTTAAAGAAGCGGGGCAATGTCCGATTCGTCCCGAGCAACTTCATTTGAAGCGGAGCGGAGAAGGACTGCGTGGAATCGTGGAAAACGTATCGTTTCAAGGAAGAGAAATGTATTACACGGTGCGCGTGGAAACTCAAAGATTAACGATTATTACACCCGCTCCCCGAATTGCTCAAGTTGGCGAAGAAGTGATTGTCGAGTGGGAAGGGATATCAAATGTCGCATCCAGTAAAATGACGACTCGATTGTATGAAACAAATTGAATCGTTCAAAGATAAAAATAAAGAATCGGCCTTCTACTAGAGGAAAGTAGGAGGTTTTTTTCTGTAATTTTTGCTAAAATCTAAATTTAAACGATAAAACTTCGACATATTAGGAAAATCAGTACCTTTCATATGGAAGATTTAGTATGATGAAAGGGAATAAAGGAGGAGAAGATAGAATATGTCGAAATTTATAAAGTGGTGGGTCGTATTATTTGCGATTTTGTTGCTGCCTATTTCAGTAGAAGCTTCAACATTTCACGATGTTCATCAATATGAAGATGAAATTCAATATTTAGTCGAACGCGATATTATTAAAGGCTATTCGAATGGTACATTTAAACCGTCGCAACCGATTACGAGACTACAAGCGATGCAAATGATTTTACGTGAAAAAGAGATTACTGATTTTGAAAATGTCGAAAACCCGAACTATAAAGATGTAAAAGAAGGTTCTTACGGTTATGAAGTCGTTGCGAAAGCGACAGAACTAGGCATTATTTCAGGAAAGGTAAAAGACGGAGAGCGTTATTTTGATCCATATGCCGCTGTAACACGTGCTCAAATGGCTAAAATGATGGCGATTGCGTATGATTTGGAAACAGATCAAACACATGCGTTTACGGATGTCGCTCATGATGCGTGGTCGAAACCATACATCGATGCCTTAACGGAAGAACGCATCGTTTCGGGCTATGGGGATGGATCGTTCCGTCCGAATGCACCGATGCAACGTCAACACTTTGCGCTTTTCATGGCGCGTCATTTACATGATGATTTTAAAGTAGCGGAAAAGATGGACGATTTACTCGTTCACTTTATCGATGTCGGGCAAGGCGATGCGACACTCATTCAAACGCCAACCGGTCAAAATATTTTAATCGATGCGGGAGAACGTTCAGCAGGACAAAAAGTGGTAAGCTTTTTAAAACAAAAAGATGTCGGGAAATTGGACCTTGTCATTGCGACTCATGCGCATAGCGATCATATCGGTGGAATGGCGACCGTACTCGCGAACTTCCCCGTTACGCAATTTTTAGACAGTGGAAAACCGCATACGACAGAAACGTATTACAATATGCTATCGATGATTGATCAAAAAAACATTGCATTTCAAGTGCCGAAAGTAGGCGACCGCTTTACATTCGGTGACTTTGCTTTAACGGTCGTTCATGTCGATTCAAAAGCAAGTAATTTAAACAATGCTTCGATTGCAGTGAAAGGAACGTACGGCGATGTCAATGTGTTGTTGACAGGCGATGCTGAACAACAAGCAGAACAAGCAATGGTCGCACGTGGTGGATTGCGTAGTGATATTTACAAAGCAGGACATCACGGATCGAACACGAGCAGCACCGCAGCACTTCTTCAAATGGTGAAACCGAAGTACGTCGTATTTTCTTACGGAGAAGGCAATTCGTATGGTCATCCACATGCGGAAGTAATCCAGCGTTTAAATTATTATAAAACTAAAAACTACTCGACCGCGACTTCAGGAAACATTACATTCCGAACGAACGGCAAACAAATTCACGTGTCGGCTCAACCGTTTACAGGTATGGGAACGAGCTCAAAGCCAACGCCACAACCGAAGCCGACACCACCTGCACCAACACCGAATGAAAAACCAAAGCCTCAACCGAAGCCAACACCAAAACCAGAACAACCGACGGGGCTCATCAATATTAACCATGCGACACAGCAACAACTGGAAACAATTCCAGGCATCGGAAAAACATTATCGGCACGCATTATCGCAGGACGTCCTTATACGAGTACAACACAACTACTCCAAGTGAAACAACTAGGACCGAAAACATACGAAAAAATGAAACCGTATATTACGTTGTGATGTAAGATGAAAAGAAAAAGAGGTAAGCCAAATTTGACTTACCTCTTTTTTATACGAGCTTATGGATTTGTTGTCCAAACGCCTGCTGATTTCATAAAGACGCGGCGGTTGAGTTGAAGGGATGCGAGGACGAGATCAGCTACATCTTCTGGTTGTAGCATGTTTTCTTCATCGCCTTTCACTAATCCTTCGTTGATCGCTAAGTCAGTAACGACTGTGCTTGGTGTTAATGCGGTAACGCGAATATCGTGTTTACGAGCTTCCATCGCGAGCGATTCTGTTAAGCCCATGACGCCAAATTTAGATGCGCTGTAAGCACTCATCGCAGCACCGCCTTTTTCTCCAGCAGTGGATGAAATATTAATAATATCTCCTGATTTTTGTTCAATTAATTTCGGTAAGACGGCACGTGTGACGTAGTACATTCCGAATAAGTTTACGCGAATGATGCGTTCCCATTCTTCAATCGTTAAATCTAAAAAGCCGCCAAATTTAGCGATTCCGGCATTGTTAATTAAAATATCAAACTTGCCCAATGCTTTATATAATTGATCGATCGCTTGTTCGACTTGTGCGTTATCTGTAATATCTGCTGTTGCGATTTCTACGCGAACACCGTGTGCTGAAACTTCTTCCGCAACTGCTTGTAAATCAGCCTCCGTACGTGCGATGAGACCGAGT
>JASLHQ010000199.1 GCA_030152265.1 Savagea sp. | reverse complement strand
GGAGTACACGTTGTGCTCTTTGCGTAAATCGGTTAAACATCATATAGATCTCTCCTTTTTATCCTTTTGACCTTCTTTGACTAATTCAATTATATGAGAAAAAGATACCTTTTACAAAATATCCGCTCACTTTTTCATTTGCAGTCTTTCTCGGAAAAGTTTTGCACGGAACATATCGCGTTGATCTGCATTTAACTCTGCATCTGCATATTGCTGAAGAAAAGCAGGTTGCATGAACACCATCAGCTCGTTCAAAATCGACATGTCGACATCTTGAATTAATCCGAGATCGATTCCGAGACGCACGTCAGATAAACATTTGGCAGCTTCAGTAGATGGCAACAATCTCGCATATGTGATCGTTCCTAGCGAACGGAACAACTTATTTTCAAGTGCTATACGTGACTGTTGTAGTAACATATCACGTGAACGGCGTTCGTGAGAAATTAAACGCATGACGATATGCTTCAACTCTTGCAAAATTTCATGCTCCGTTTTGCCGAGCGTAATTTGGTTAGAAATTTGATAAATATTTCCTGGCGCTTCACTGCCTTCTCCGTAACTACCACGCACGACAATTCCTAAACGTGAAATAGCTGGTATGACTCGTTCCATTTGACGCGTAATCGTTAAAGCAGGCAAATGCATCATGACCGATGCTCGCATTCCTGTACCTGTATTAGAAGGACAACTCGTTAAGTAACCGAATTCACCATCAAACGCAAATTTTAGAGGTCCTTCTAAATAATGATCCACTAGTTCTGCTTGTTCATAAGCACGCTCTAGCTGCAAGCCTGGATAAATGCACTGGATACGTAAATGATCTTCTTCGTTAATTAAAATACTTTGTTTTTGATCTTCACTTAATGCGACAGAGCCGATCTCTTTTTTACTCGCTAAGTCCGGACTAATAATATGTTTCTCGACGAGCACTTGACGTTCTAAAGCCGAGATTTCATTCATATCAATCCATTCATGTACTTCTTCTCGTAAAGCTTCACGGACGCGTCGGCGCACTTCCATAGCATCTTCTTGCGTGAACATCGTCGGAAACTTAATTCCTTGAATGTTGCGCGCGAGACGAATTCTCGTTGACATGACGATATCCGATTGTTCTCCGCCACCTTGCATCCAACCTGTAGAAGCATTGTCGATAAACCTTTCAATTGTCATGAGAATCACCTCCGCTACTCAATTGTGTTTCAAGTCGAATCGCTTCGTCACGCAGCATCGCCGCATCTTCAAAACGCTCCTCTTTCACAGCTTCATTCATCTGTTCGCGCACTTCTTTAATTTTTCGCTCTAAAGCGAACGCCTCTGGATAATAAGCTGGCACCTTCCCGATATGACGTTCATGTCCGTTGTGTAATTTGTTAAATACATTCGGTAATTGCTCGCTGAATGTTTCATAACATTGCTCACAACCGAAACGGCCTTTTTTCAAAAATTGTTCGTATGACATTTGGCAGTTCGTACAAAGAATGGACGCCTCATGATAAGGCCGTACTTTACTTACCGTTTCTGGTTGACCGAACCAATTCCCTAAAAATTGTTGCATCGTCATCGGTTGCGCTTGCATTGAATGTTGTCCTTCATTCGATTCAAAAGCACATTTTTCACATAGTTGATATTCTTTTCGTCCGTCCATCGTCTCTTTCGTTACAAAAACAGTCGCTTCTCTCGCTTGACAGCTATCGCATAACATAAGGAAAACCACCCCTTTATTCGAATTATCTTTCTATTTTGAAAACGTATACATTCAGTATAAAGAACTGTTCCATAAAACTTAAGCAATATGTGAAAAATCATCGATAATATAACGTTTCAATCATCGAATGAACAATTTTCGCTCGCCATTCGTCCGCATTCGGTAAAGATGAGTCTAATACCGCCCGCGAAACGCCTGCTAATAACATCCTCGCTTCCCGCTCCGTCACAATCTCTTCTTTCAAGAGCATATACATGACATCTTCCACTACTCCGTAAGAAGCGCTTTGCCCTAACATTTCTAAAGCGTGATCTAACACGTCCTTTTTAGAATGGAGTTGGATTTGATAAATTCGTATATATCCGCCACCACCACGCTTCGATTCCACTGCGTAGCCGCGCTCAATTGTGAAACGCGTATTAATGACATAGTTAATTTGCGAAGGGACACATTGAAACTTTTCTGCAACTTCATTACGTTTAATTTCAATCGCACCATCGTCTTCTTCCAATATCGCTTTTAAATATTGTTCGATGATGTCTGTAATGTTTTTCATTCGATCACCTTCTCTCTGCTGACTTTGACTATCTTTGACTTAATTATATTCTTTTTTACATGACGTCGCAACTCATTCGTATCATGAATGTCAAAAAAACACGGCCTCTTCATGAGCGACCGCGTCAATGTTAATCTTTATTCCGTTGTTGAAATCGTTGTGTTTTCAAACGTTTGAACAGGTAAGAAGAAATCTCCTGTATCCGCATATTGAACGCGTAACACATCTCCTTTTTCAACGTAGACGCCGAGTGGAGCAGATTCTGTTGAAATGAGATAGTTTTGACCGTTCGTCGCTAATACACTAATGATCGTCGCTTCGTTTACTCGCTCTTTAAAAACTCGTTCGACCGTGATTGTCGCTTCTTTCACTTCTGCGTTAGAAGTTCCTTCTACTGTGCTTCCTCCACGTTGTAAAGCTGTTTTGTAAAGCTTTAACGCTTCATTTGGTGAATTCGCATAGACAGATATTTCAGGGTTCGCTGCCGACACGATGAAGTAGTTTTGCAAAAAGCCATTGGAGTCGAGGACGGGCACGAGCCAGCTCGCTTCACCGTAAAAGTTGTACAAGACCGGCATTTCGCCGAGCCATTTCTTTTCGATAAATTTCTTTTCGACAATTTGAAGGGCTCCTTCAGAATCCATGTAAGACTCTTCTAAATTCCCTGTATAGTAAACTGCCTCTCCTGTTCGCGCATCCGTTAACGCATACCCGAGCATCGAATCGACTTCTTCTTTCGGACTTGTAAAATCAGTGAAGTAATACATGTGACCTGTTTCGTCAAAGACCGGATTCACACTCGCTTCTACCCCTTCATCAGAAGGAATTTTCACATCTTTTTTACCGAATAAA
>JASLHQ010000132.1 GCA_030152265.1 Savagea sp. | reverse complement strand
ATTTTATTTAGTCGTTCAATGCTTGGCGTAACACTTCAATATTGCGTTCCATTAACGTGAAGTACGTTTCATTCGCTTGTAAATCTTCTTCTGTCAAAACAGATAAATTGTGTAAAGTTAATGATTCAGCGCCAATTTCTTTTTGGACTACTTCTGTTAATTTACTTGAGACGTTTTGTTCAAATAACACGTATTGAATATTTTCTTCTTTCGCTTGTTGAACGAGTGCAGCTAATTGTTTTTGTGACGGTTCGCTTTGAGAATTTAATCCTGCTACTGAAATTTGACGTAAGTGGTAACGGTCTGCGAGATAGCCGAAAGCAGCGTGTGAGACGAAAAATGTATCGCGCTTCGCTTCATGAGCCATCGCATCGAATGATTCGTCTAACTGTTCTAAAGAAGCGATTACTTTTTCATAATTTGCTTCCAACTGTTCCTCGTTTTCAGGTAATGCAGCGACGAGTTCTTCTTTAATCGCTAATGCGAGCGACTGGCTCAATTTTGGTGAAATCCAAACGTGTGGGTCAAATTCGCCGTGGTCGTGATCATGTCCTTCATGGTCATGTTCTTCGTGTGCTTCTTCATCATGGTCATGTTCTTCATGTCCGTCTTCGTCATCGTGATGATGATGTCCTTCTTGCAAGTCGCTTTCGGGAATTTTTTCACCTGTTGCGATAAATTTAACATTTTCTTGAGCGAGTGTTTTTTCTGCTTTTTCAACGAAACTTTCTAATCCGAGTCCGATATAGAAGAAGAGGTCAGCATCTGCTAAGCGCATCATATCTTTTTGTGTCGGGTCGAAACTATGTTCATCTGTTCCTGGTGGATAAATCGTATCGACTTCAACAAGTTCTCCACCAATTTGTTCTGCGAAAAATTGTAAAGGATACACGGTTGTGTATACATTTAGTTTATTTTTATCGTTCTCTGCGCTTTCTGTAGAGCTTTCTTTCTCATCATCTGCCGTACCGCATGCAGCGAGTGCAAATAGAGCGATAAATAAAATCCAAAGTTTTTTCAATGTAAGTACCTCCAAAATTCAAATAGTAATGATTACGATTTGTAAATATGATTTTACGGGATGTTTTTAAAAAAAGCAAGAGGAATTTTAAAAGAAGGGAATAAAAAAGAAACGTCACTTTATTTTTTATGTGACGTTTCTTCTTTTGTAGGAGGTACAGGATCGAAGTAATCTCCTTTATGAAAAGGGTGACAACGGCCGATTCGTTTAATTGTCAACCAAGTCCCTTTCCAAAAACCATGTTTTTCTAAAGCTTCAACTCCGTAGTGCGAACATGTCGGACTGAAACGGCATGTCGGTGGTGTAAGGGGAGAGATAAATTTTTGGTATAGTCGAATGAGTCCGATGAGTAGTTTTTTCATGTCGTCCCTTCTTTCTTCTTATTTAGTTTAGCGATTTAGCGAGAGGTTCACAAACATTGTGCCCAGATTAGTTGAATGTGTTAAGAGAAACGTCGATAATAGAAGAGAAAGGAGTGGTTAACATGGAATTGAATGCAATGATGGCCAGTCAATTACAAAGTTTACAGTCACTCGTACAAATGAGTGTCATGAACAAAAGCCTTTCAATGAGTACTGAAGCAGCTGCAGATATGCTGAAAGGAATGCCTGAAGCGAACGCAGCACCACACCCATACAAAGGGCAAACAATTGATTTAAAAGCGTAACACAATATAGACGGAGTGCTTGCACTTCGTCTATATTATTTTTATAAGGAGTGAAGGAAGTGCCTACATTTACAGATTTACAAGGAGCGGACGTTCATTTAACGTACGGACCGAACGATTTTCAAATTGAAGCACGCCATGTGCTCGTCATCGCCCGTTGGAAAAATCGATGGGTTTTGACGAAACATCGTGTGCGTGGGATTGAATTTCCTGGAGGGAAAGTAGAAGATGGTGAAACATTAGAAGAAGCAGCGATACGTGAGATGTATGAAGAAACCGGAGCGACTTTAATGAATGTCCAATACGTCGCAGAATATGTCGTACATACGGAAACACCTTTTTGTAAAGCTGTTTTCACGGGGACGATTACGTCGATCGATGAAGATGCGGAACGTTACGAAACGGATGGCGTCGTATTATTAACGACGGAACAATTTATGACGTGTGAACATTTAAGTTTTCATATGAAAGATTCAGGAATGGAACAGTTAATGGAATGGGTGAGGCAGTATGAGGAGCGGCACAATTATTGAGCGTAGACTTTATCCTTCTCCGAATCCGCACATTCGCATCGAAGAAGTGACGTATCAATCCGGACCGTATCGTGTGAAAGGACTGCTCGCGATACCGAAACGAAAAGGAAGATATTCATCGATTATTTATTTCCGTGGAGGCATTCAATCGCTCGGAACGGTGAGGCCTGCGCGAATCGCTCAATATGCTTCTTACGGATTTATCGTCTTCGCTCCTTTTTACCGAGGTAATCGGGGCGGGGAGGGGCGAGACGAATTTGTTGGGGATGATCGACTTGATGCGATTAGTGCGGTTGATGTGTTGAAGCAAATTGAATGGACAAATGAACATATTCATATCGTCGGGTATTCACGTGGTGGTGCGATGGCTTGTTGGACTGCGATTGCCCGAGAAGAAGTAACGACTGCGACGATTTGGGCCGGGATGAGCGATATCGTTGCGACGTATTTTGAGCGCATCGATATGCGACGCATGATGAAACGGCTTATCGGAAAATCGCCAAACAGCAATCCGAGCGGATATCGCGAACGTGACCCTTTGTCACAGTTGTATAGAGCGTGTTGTCCTTTTTTAATCGTTCATGGAAAGAGAGATCAAAATGTCTCCATCGCCCAGTCGTATCGTTTAGAAGCGTTACTACGAGCCGAGCGGAAAGAAGTAGCGACGATTTATTTTGAAACGTACGATCATTTTTTACCGAATGTGATCGGTCGCATGTTAATTCGTCATATGACAGCTTGGATGAAAAGTGAAGAAAATCGTCTAAGTAGATAGGAAGTGGAAAGATGAAGATGAGTCGTTGGATGATGATTATTTTCGTTATTTTTGCCGGAGCATTCGCTATTTTTATAAATGAAACGGTGTTGGAATGGCGCATGAATCAAAAAGTTCAGAAGGCGTTACAACCTTTACAAACAGGAGATGAAGTAACTTTTGAAGAAATTTTACCGATTGCGTGGACAGAGATGTATGTTTTTGAACCGTACACCTCGAAAGAAGTAGCATCTAAAACGGTCGGTCAAAAAATTAAAGGGTATCGAGATAGCGTGAATGATGGAACGCTTCAACTCGTCGTCCTTCGCGATGATAAAATCGTCTACTATGCATCGGGATATCCTTCGCATTATGGCTACGTAATAAACGATTATTACGATGGTGAACCGTTCACACCTGAAACTGTATTTCAAGTGGAGCGGAATGATAATATTGTGTATTTTACACGAGCAAACAAAGAAAACGACTAAGCAAATTGTGTCTGCTTAGTCGTTTTATATTATGCGAGTGGTCCGCCGTTTTCTTCGAATTGTTTTGATTCTTCACCGAAACGTTTGAAGTTTTCGTGGAATAAGTTCGCAAGATGTTTTGCTTGTTTGTCGTATTCTGCTTTATCTGCCCATACGTTACGTGGGTTGAGTAAGTCAGAAGGAACACCTTCAATTGCTGTCGGCATGTGTAAGCCGAAGATTGGATCTTGTTCTGTTTCGACATCGTTTAATTTACCTTCGATTGCCGCGTTCACCATAGCGCGCGTATATTTTAAGCTCATACGCTCACCAACGCCGTATCCTCCGCCTGTCCATCCTGTGTTGACGAGGAATACTTGTGAATCATGTTCGTCGATTTTTTTACCGAGCATTTCTGCATATGCTGTCGGATGAAGCGGTAAGAATGGCTCTCCGAAACATGATGAGAATGTTGCTTCTGGTTCTGTAACGCCACGCTCAGTACCTGCAAGCTTTGAAGTGAATCCGCTTAAGAAGTGGTACATTGCTTGGTCTTTCGTCAATTTTGAGATTGGAGGTAATACGCCGAATGCGTCTGCTGTTAAGAAGACGATTGTTTTCGGGTGGCCTGCAACCGATGGTGTTACGATATTGTCGATGTAATGAATTGGGTAAGCCGCACGTGTATTTTCAGTAAGTTCACCTGAGAAGTAGTCTGGCTCATGTGTATCTTCATCGATTACGACGTTTTCAAGAACTGAACCGAAACGGATCGCATTGTAAATTTCAGGTTCTTTTTCTTCTGTTAAATCGATACATTTCGCGTAGCATCCACCTTCAATGTTGAATACACCGTCGTCTGACCAACCGTGCTCATCGTCACCGATTAATTTACGGTTAGCATCTGCTGATAAAGTTGTTTTACCAGTTCCTGATAACCCGAAGAATAAAGCAGCGTCGCCTTCTTCTCCAACGTTTGCTGAACAGTGCATTGAGAACACACCGTTTTTCGGTAATAAGTAGTTCATAATCGAGAAGATTGATTTTTTCATTTCTCCTGCATACTCTGTACCACCGATTAAGACGATGCGTTTTTCGAATGACACGAGTACGAATGCTTCAGAATTCGTTCCGTCTACTGCAGGATCAGCTTTGAAAGATGGTGCTGATACGATTGTAAATTGAGCTTCATGTGTTTTTAGCTCTTCTTCAGTCGGACGGATGAATAATTGATGCACGAAAAGGTTGTGCCATGCGTATTCGTTAACAACTTGGATGGATAATTGTGTCTTTTTGTCTGCGCCAGCAAATCCTTTAAAGACGAATACTTCTTCTTTTTCAGCTAAGTAATCTGTTACTTTTTTGTATAAGTTGTTGAACACATCTTCAGAAATAGGACGGTTCACTTTTCCCCAGCTAATTTCGTCTTTCATTGATTCTTCTTCTACGATAAATTTATCTTTTGGTGAACGACCTGTATATTTCCCAGTCGTTGCAACGATTGCACCGTCAGAAGTTAATTGAGCTTCTCCACGTTTGACCGCCTTCTCTACTAAAGTAGCGACAGATGGTTGCATGACGATATTCTTGTTCGCGAGTAATTGTTCGAGTTCAGTAGTCATTTTAGCAGTAATCATATTGTTCGTACCTTCCTTTTACAGTATTATTATTGAATATAAGAACCAACTAAAAAAGTTGGATGATAACACATTTCGTAATTAGTATAACACATTAAAAAAGATAGTCTATTAAAATCTTTTAAAGCGTAAAAGATAAGCATATAAGTTTGACAAATTAGTAACGGTTTTGTAAGATTATCGTTGAAACGGATACTCTTATCCCGAGTTGGTGGAGGGACAGGCCCTATGAAACCCAGCAACCTGCATGATTTCACTGCATGCGAAGGTGCCAACCTGAAAGCAAGGAATTTCCTTGGACGATAAGAGTGAAAGGTGCTGTTCGTGTATAAACCTTTCCCTCATGACTAATCGTGAGAGAAAGGTTTTTTTTATGAATTGACGCATCGGCATGTGCTCGTCTAGTAGTTCAGGCGAAAAAACATGGGTAACGGAGTACCGGGTCAATTTTTATACTATAGAGGAGGAATATTATGAGTAACCGCCGATTATTCACATCAGAATCGGTTACAGAAGGTCATCCGGATAAAATGTGTGACCAAATTTCAGACGCGATTTTAGATGCTATTTTAGCAGAAGATCCAGCTGCACGTGTAGCATGTGAAACGACAATTACGACAGGTCTCGTGCTCGTTGCGGGAGAAATTACGACATCTACTTATGTAGATATTCCGAAAGTAGTTCGCGATACAGTGCGTGAAATTGGTTACACGCGAGCGAAGTATGGTTTTGATTGGGAAACATCTGCTGTATTAACCGCAATTGATGAACAATCACCAGATATCGCACAAGGGGTAGACCAAGCGTTAGAAGTGCGTGAACTTTCAGATGACGAGCTAGATGCGATTGGAGCAGGCGACCAAGGGTTAATGTTCGGATATGCATGTAATGAGACACCGGAGTTTATGCCACTACCAATTAGCTTGGCTCATAAGCTGTCCAAGCGTTTAGCAGATGTTCGTAAAGATGAAACGATTCCTTACTTACGTCCAGATGGAAAAACACAAGTGACGATTGAATACGATGAAAACAAATTGCCTGTGCGTGTTGATACAGTTGTTCTTTCTACACAACATCATCCAGAAGTAACAAATGAACAAATTGAAGCAGATATTCTCGAACATGTCATCCGACCTATTGTGCCACAACAATTGTTGGATGAAGACACAAAGTATTTCATTAATCCGACAGGACGTTTCGTTATCGGTGGTCCACAAGGGGACGCTGGTTTAACAGGACGTAAAATTATTGTCGATACGTATGGCGGTTATGCGCGTCATGGAGGAGGAGCATTCTCTGGAAAAGACGCGACAAAAGTAGACCGCTCGGCATCATATGCGGCGCGTTACGTTGCGAAAAATATCGTAGCAGCAGGACTCGCTACACATTGTGAAGTACAAATTGCGTACGCAATCGGTGTTGCACAGCCTGTATCGATCGCGGTTGAAACATTCGGAACGGGTACAGTGAGCGAGGAGAAACTCGTTGAAGCAGTGCGTCAAACATTTGATTTACGCCCAGCAGGAATTATCCAAATGCTCGATTTACGTCGCCCGATTTATAAACAGACGGCAGCTTACGGTCATTTCGGTCGTACGGACGTTGAACTTCCGTGGGAGAAGCTCGATAAAGTCGATCAATTAAAAGAGTTAACAAAATAAAATAAAACAGCGAAGAGAAAAATCTCTCCGCTGTTTTTATTTTTGAATACTTTTATAATATTGGCCTTTTTCGACATATTCTGTTCGAATACGTTCCATATCTTTTTTATCTTCTTCCGTTAATTCACGTACAATTTTAACAGGTGAACCGAAAGCTAAACTGTTCGGTGGAATTACTTTCCCAGGTGGTACGAGACTCCCTGCACCGATAAATGCACCTTCTCCAATGACAGCTCCATCTAACACAGTAGCATCCATCCCGATGAGTGCTTTTTCTTTAATGTGGCAACTATGCAGTGTCGCGCGATGTCCAATGGTGACATCATCTTCCAAAATAAGCGGGTAGCTTGGGCTTTGATGTAAGCAACAAAAATCTTGGACGTTTACTCGTTCTCCAATTTTTGTTGGGGATACGTCACCTCTTATAACGGTATTAAACCAAATTGAACTGTATGCACCGATCGTGACGTCTCCCGTAATCGTTACAAAATCAGCGATATAAGCGGTTTTATCAATTTGTGGTGTTTTACCTCCGTACGGATAAATCATTCCGTTCACTCCTCTCTTCATAAATCATGTATAATAAGCCTAGCAAAAAATAATGAAAAAAGAAATGAAAGGGTAAGAAAAAGAACGAACCTTTTATTTTTGAAACAGATTGGAGTCGATTTGATTGTGGAAATGGGAAGCAGAGGGACAAGCGAAGGCTGTTGTCGGAATTATTCATAGCGCTTATGAGCATCATGAACGATACGCTTGGCTCATCCAACAGTTGCGTTCAAATCAATGCCACGTCATCACAGGGAATTTACCTGGTCACGGAGTGAAAGAACATGTACATAATGAAACAATTGGTACTTATAATTTATATATAAAACGTCTCATTACAGCATGTCATGCAGAAGAATTACCGTTGTTTTTAATCGGCCATGGATTTGGAGGAACGTTGTTAATTCGTTTATTACAGAAAGAAAAAATTGAATGTGCAGGGGTTATCATTACATCGCCTTGGTTAGAACTAACACATCAACCCCCTAAACTGTTAACAATGTTAATGAAAATTAGTCCAAGCTCTAAAATTGATCACGCAATTACTAGTCCGCTATTAACGCGTGGAGATTTGCGACAACGAGAATTTGAAGAAGATCCGCTTTATCATTGTGTGGTTACAAGTTCTTGGTATCACGATTTACAGTTATTGATGCGAATGATTGAACAAACGGAACGAAAATATCAAGATATTTCAACATTAGTATTTGTAGGAGCAGAAGATGAAGTAGCGAATCCTTCGTATACACAGCAGTGGTTTTATGAAAGGAAATTGTCGCATCTACAATTTAAGAAATGGCCGCTAGTCCGTCATGACGTTTGGCAAGAAGAAGAACGTGAAGAGATGCTTGCTTATACGAATGACTTTATCAATAATGTGTTACGCTCATTAGGATATATTGTATAAGAAAGGAAAGAATAATGACTCAACAACGAAAGAAAGAACAACCGAAAAATTTTAAACAGTGGATCATTTCTATTATCGTCGTCGCTATTGCAGGATATTTCGGTATCGATTTACTCGACTCGGAAGATGCCAAACCTTCAAGGGAAGGATTAATTCCTGTTGAATTAGTCCGCGTCGTCGATGGAGATACGATTCGAATTATGTATGAAGGAGAAGAGAGAGCAGTTCGTTACCTTCTCGTCGATACACCTGAAACTGTTCATCCTAAAAAAACGACAGAACGATTCGGACCGGAAGCATCTAATTTTATGAAAGAATTAATGAAAGACGGTAAAGTAGAAATTGAATTTGATGTCGGTGAAAAGGAAGATAAGTATGGTCGCTTGCTCGCATATATTTATGTCGATGGGGAAAGTGTACAAGAAATGTTACTCCGTAAAGGACTTGCACGTGTCGCCTTCGTTTACCCACCGAATGATTCATATGTGACGCGCTTTAAAGAAATTGAAGCGGAAGCGAAAAAGAATAAATGTGGAATTTGGAGTCTAGAAGGATACGCACATTCTCGAGGATTTGACACAGAACGTTATCCGTATGATGAAAAAAGTAAAAAAGATATTCAAAAAGTATGTGATTGATGGAAATATGTGTTACAATAAAATATACAAAACTTATAAAAAGAGGGATTACGATGAACATCGCACCCATTTGCATACAAAAATACAACTGTATATGTTTTTTTACACGCTAAACCTGACATTCGGATGTCAGGTTTTTTTGTTGCCTGTATGCAAACTTTTTGAAAGGGGAGAAATTTGATGGAACAAACAGTAGAACAGAAACACTCCTTTGCGGCACTCGTCGCGATTTGGGTCAGTTTAATTAGTAATATTTTATTAACGATTTTAAAAATAGCAGTAGGGGCACTGTTCAATAGTCCCGTTTTACTTGCGGACGGTTTTCATAACGCGGCAGACGTCGTCGCATCACTTGCGGCACTCACATCGATGCGCATTTCAAAACGACCAGCTGACGAAGATCATCCTTGGGGACACGGAAAAGCAGAAGTAATCGGTTCAGGAATCGTTGCGATTATTTTAGCGGGTGCTGCGATTTACATCGCTTATGAAGCGATTGTCACATTGTTTGAAGAACCGTTAAAAGCGAGTTATATCGCATTAATTACAGCAATCGTTTCATTAGTTTGGAAACAGGCGTTGTACATGTATACGATCAAAATTGGCAAAGCTGAAAATAGTAAAGGGTTGATCGCGACAGCGTACGACCATTTGGCAGACGTTTATGCTTCAGGAGCAGCTGTTATCGGTATTGGTCTAGCGCTCGTCGGAGATGCGATGGACAAGCCGTTTTTAAGCTATGGAGACCCGATTGCTGGATTTATCGTCGCTTTACTCGTCTTAAAATTAGCGATTGAAATGGGGAAAGAATCACTCGACGTATTGATGGAGAAAAGTGTTGCGCCAGAACGTCTCGTCCAGTTTGAAGAAGTGATTCGTCAATTTGAAGACGTTCGTCGTATCGACCGTTTACGTGCACGTGAACACGGTCATTACGTTTTAGTAGATTTACGGATTGCTGTTCCAGCGACGTTATCGATTCAAGAAGGACACGATTTGTCGAGTTCGATTCGCAATGCTATTATGGAAGCATACCCAGATGTTGATGAAGTACTTATCCATTTAAACCCGTGGTATGAAGAAGCGAATTTTGAAATGAAGTGAGGAATGAATATGAACTACACGATTGTCGACCGTTGTTTAAAAGAAACAGACGAAGTCGTTGAACAACAAGTAACGGAAGTACTAAAACAACCTTTAACGTATTTACAAACGCATCAAGATAGTTTTATTTACGTGGAGTCCGCAACATTTGATGAAGTGAATATCGATTGCATGACGATTGAATTGGATGATGTGTTTCAAACATATACGGCATTATTCGGATTACGCGTATCGAAAGATGAGGAAGCTTTTTTAAAGTATTTCATCGAGACGGAGACGAATCCTACACTAGCGAAACATGCGATTTTATATGCGCAAGCGGATAAAATGTTCGATATGAATTTAACGTTAGAAGCAGTGGATGGTTTCGAAGTGAATTGGACGATCGAACAAGCGATTGAAGCGGTCGTTCAGTTGATGCGCAAGTATGAAGCGGCACGTCAAGAAGCGCGATGAACTACTTATATTATTACGTGCGCCATATGGATGAGCGGGAAGTATGTGAATTGGAAATGCGTGCGCTTTTTGGACAATCATCAAACGCTCCGTATATCGTCACGGAGCGTTGTATTGAGCCGTCGCGCAGTCCATTTATAAAAGGTCGTCTCGCTATTTGGATTGAAGCGGATACGGAAGAACATTTGATTGAACGTGTAGCGAGTTATTCGTTTAAAGCAGATGAAACGTATAAATTGACGTGTTTAAATGAAGTCGATTTTGACGATGAGAAAAAATGGTCGCATACGCAAAGACGTCACATTGAACGTTCGGTCGGTTCTGCGATTACGGCAGAAGTAGACTTACATAATCCGACGGTCGAACTCGGCGTCATTTATTTAGAAGGAACGTATTATTTCGGTGCTGTTCAAAAAGGGGAAGCGGTATGGTTCCATCATCAACAGAAGCCCCGTATGTATTCGACAGCGCTCAGTTCTCGCTTAGCTCGAGCGATTGTCAATATTGCGGTACCTCATATTGAAGCAGTCGAGAAAGTGATCGACCCTTGTTGTGGGATTGGGACCGTACTCGTCGAAGCGTTATCGATGGGCGTCCCGATTGAAGGAAGCGACGTCAATCCACTCGTCTGTGACGGGTCGCGTGAAAATATCGCTCATTTCGGGTATGAAACGAGCGTGACATTATGTCCAATCGAACGAGTTGAAGGGCAGTACGACGTAGCCATTATCGACTTACCTTACAATTTATTTACACATGTGACGGATGAACAGTTGACGTCTATTTTAGAGTCAGCGTATCGCATTGCGAGTCGTGTCGTCTTCGTTGCGATTGAATCGGTAGAAGAACAGTTACAACAAATCGGCTTTACAATTGTCGATGAAGCGATCGCTCGAAAGGCAAAATTCGAACGGAAAATTATCGTTTGTGAACGTTAAAAAAGGAATGGCTCCCCATATAAGGAGTCATTCCTTTTGCTTTATACTGTTTCAGCGTCAAAATCTTCCGCAATTAAACTCGATAACACGTGCACTCGTAAAATAATTCCGAGAATCCGGTTTTGTTCGTCTGTGACGACGAGAGGTAAGCTAGATTGAAGAACGAGTGGAATTAAATCTTGAATGTACGTATCCGGTGATACTGTCGTCACTTCACGTTTTAAAATCGATTCAATTGATTTCTTTTCACGAATAGCATCGATTGCATCATCGATTGTAATATAGCCTTCTAACTTACGACTACGATCCGCAACGAAGAGTGAAGAAATACCGTTTTCACGCATCATTTTAACCCCGACTTGCAAACCGTCTTTTAAAGTTAAAATGTTGTGCGGACGCGACATAACATGTTCCGCTTGAAGTACTTTCGAACGGTCAATGTCGTGTGTGAAGGATGAAATATAATCGTTTGCAGGTTGCTCTAAAATTTCTTCAGGTGTGCCAATTTGTTCGACTCGACCATCTTTCATCACAGCGACACGATCGCCTAATTTAAACGCTTCGTTAACATCGTGTGTAATGAAAATGATCGTTTTTTGAAGTCTATCTTGTAAATCAATCAACTCTAACTGCATTTCGCGACGAATGAGTGGGTCGAGCGCACTGAACGGTTCGTCCATAAGTAAAATATCAGGATTATTCGTTAAAGCGCGCGCGATGCCGACACGTTGCTGCATACCACCTGATAGCTGATCAGGGTATTGATCTTCATACCCTTTTAATCCGACGTTTTCTAATTGTTCCATCGCAATTTTACGTCGTTCCTCTTTCGATAAACCTCGAATTTCTAGTCCGTATTCGACGTTCTCTAAAATCGTTCGGTGGCTAAACAATCCGAAATGTTGAAATACCATCGCGATTTTCTTTTGACGGTATTCTCGCAATTGTTGTTTCGAATATTTTGTAATATCTTCTCCGTCGACGAGTATGCTGCCTGCTGTCGGTACGTTCAACATATTAAAGCATCGAATTAACGTTGATTTACCACTCCCTGATAGTCCCATAATGACGAAAAATTCTCCGTCATAAATGTCCATCGAAGCGTCGTATACACCGACGGTATGTTTCGTTTCTTTCAAAATTTCTTCTTTTGATTTGCCTTGTTCAATGAGTGGCACAATTTTTTGTGGACGCGGTCCGAAAATTTTACTCACATGTTGAAGTTGAATTTTAACTGTCATGATGCCTCACCTCTACGACTTTGCATTTTATCCGCAATTCCAGCAGTAATTCGGTCGATAATGATCGCTAAAAAGACGATACTAATACCCGCTTCGAATCCGAGTGACATATCGATTCGGTTTAACGCATGAAGGACGCGCTCACCGAGTCCATCTGCTCCGACCATCGAACCGACGACCGCCATCGATAATGCCATCATCGTCGTTTGGTTCACTCCCGCCATAATCGTCGGTAAAGCTTGAGGTAACTGGACTTTCACGAGCATTTGCATTCGTGATGAACCGAAAGATTCGGCACTTTCAATGACTTCTTCATCGACATTGCGAATGCCTAGTTCAGTTAAACGCATAACGGGTGGTAATGCATAAATAATTGTCGCAATCACCGCTGGAACGTTTCCGAGCGGGAAGAAGAAAATAACAGGAATTAAGTAAACGAATGTTGGCATCGTTTGCATCGCGTCTAAAATCGGTCGCATAATAGATGCAAATGTTCGGTTGAACGCCATTAAAATTCCGAGTGGAATTCCAATTAGGAGGGAAAGGACGACAGAAATAATAATAACAGCCAATGTCGTCATCGTTTGAGACCATAAATCAAATGTTCCAATTAAAAATAAGAAGACACCAAATGTGATGCCACCTTTCCACGAAGTGAAGTACGTACCGATTGCGACGACAATCAAAATAAGTACCCACCAAGGAAGCATGAGTAGGCCTTGTTCGGTCGCTTTAATCGTGGAAGAAAAGATCACGAACAAAAAATCAAAAAATCCTTTAAAGTTTAAAGCTAAAAAATCGATAAACGCTGCTACTGTATCCCCAATGGGAAACTGTATGTCAGGAAAACTTTTCATAAGTATCGCTAACGTTCTAAGTTTGCGTTAGCGTAAGACCACCTTTCTCTATCATTTAGAAAACGTGCAGAAAGTCTGCACGCTTCGTTAAAATTATTGAATCGCTGATTTTACTTTTTCAGCAATATCTTCTGGAACCCATGAAGTCCAAATGTCTTCATGTTCATTCATCCACCACTTTGCAGCTTCTTCAGGTGAAGCATCATTTTCATTCATGTAGTCGAGTGCTTCTTCTGTTAAAGCGTTGCTCGTTTCATACTTTTGTAAAAACTCATAAACATCTTCCGCTTGTGTCGGGAAATCTTTATGGACTGCGATGACGACATCGTTCGGTGGGAATTCCGTGCTTCGATCTTCTTCCCATTTTTCCAAGTCGAATGGTTCATCTTCTAGTAAAACGAGGTCAAAGCTAGCTGTTACCCAAGTAGGTGACCAATAGTAGCCGACCCAAGGCTCGCCTTGTTTTACCGCTCCAGCGAGTGAAGCGACAATTGCTGAATCACTGCCAGGAACTAAATAGTTATATTGCTCATCTAAGCCATATGTCTTTAATTTTTCATCTAAGTACTCACTGATAATCCAACTAGAAGGTGCACCAACGACACGGCCTTTTGACGTATCTTCTGGATCAATAAAAACATCTGCATATTTTTCTAAATCTTTTACTGTTTTTAAATCCGGTGCTACAGGTTCAATCCCACGTTCAGGATCGCCTTCGATGACGTAACGTGGCACGTAAAGACCTTGTGTATTGTCATCAAAGTTCGTTGCTGCACGTACAATATCACCGCGATCAATTGCTTTCGTGTAAATTTCTTCTAAGTTATCTGTCCACACTTCCATGTAAACATTTAAATCACCTTGTTGAAGTGCTTGTAGTGTTGCAGTAGATGTACCGTTTGTCACTTCAGTGTCATAGCCGTAACCATTTTCGATAATTGTTTGTGCCACACTATTGTGGAAGCGAATGCTATCCCAACCAGCATCAGCAAAATGAATTGTTTCAATTTCTGTTGCTGAGTCTCCGTCACCACATGCTGCGAGAACGAAAAATAGTGAAGCGAACATCATTGTTAGCCATTTTTTCATGGAAAATATTACCCCTTTTCTAAAAATATCAAATAAATTATCCATTACTTTTAATGAATACATTAATTAATGATACGGGAATGTTCATCATAAATCAAATACAATAGAAAGAATATTCGGAAAAAATAGGTTGAAAAATGACTAAAGAACTTATATAGACTTTAAAAATGAATATAAAGAACTACTTATAATGATTGGTTTTATTTCGTCAATCGAAGTTTCAAGCCAAGGACAACAATTCATTTTTATAGCAAATGATTATAATGAAGCGCTTTCTTATGGTATGATGAGGTGTAAGAGAAAGTGCTATATTTATTGAACAAAGGAGCGGAGTGTATGATTACGACTGAGGATAAATTATTTTTAGAAACGCCGATCGAACAATACTTAATATCAGCAGAAAAAGTAGCCCATGTCCAAATCGGAAACAATGCGGAACATGCGTTGCTCGTCTTGACGAAAACGGGTTATTCAGCCATTCCTGTATTAGACGCACAATTTAAATTGCAAGGCTTGTTAGGAATTGGAATGATTACAGATGCCATCCTCGGCCTAGAGCGAATCGAATACGAACGTCTATCTGATTTGAAAGTAGACGACATTATGAATGTGGATATTCCGAGAGTGTATACGACAGATCGATTTCAAAAGGGTCTCGACTTACTCGTGAATCACACATTCTTATGTGTAGTAGAAGAAGACGGTACATTTGCAGGAATTTTAACACGACGCGTCATGCTGAAAGAGTTTAAGAAATATATTTATCAGCCACGCTAACATGTGATGGAATAAAAACTGTAGCCGAACGTAGCGCTGCAGTTTTTTATTTTTGGGGGGTGGAGAAATGAAGCGTCCAATCGTTTTAGTCGCTGTCATATTAGCGATGTTCGTCAGTGCGGTAGAAGCGACAATCGTCACAACAGCTATGCCATCAATTGCCGCATCATTCGGAAGTTTTTCACGTTATAGTTGGATTTTTTCATCTTATTTACTAATGAGCACCGTTTCAGTTTTAATTTACGGCAAGTTGGCAGATGTGTATGGTAGGAAACGAATTTTTAATATCGGGATGACGATTTTTTTAATCGGTTCTTTATTGGCAGGTTTTGCGACGACTTTTGAACAGTTGACGGTGTACCGTCTCATTCAAGGACTCGGAGCGGGCGCTTTATCACCGATTGCCTCAACGATTGTCGGCGATATTTATACGATGGAAGAACGAGCGAAAATTCAAGGATATTTATCGAGTGTTTGGGGAATTTCAGCGGTGCTAGGTCCTGCATTAGGTGGCTTACTCGTGCAGTATTTCAGCTGGCATTATGTATTTTGGATCAATTTACCTCTCGGACTTTTAGCGATGCTCGGCATTACGCTCTTTTTAAAAGAAGAGGTGGAACCGAAACGAGTAGCCATCGATTATAAAGGAGCTATGCTTTCCACGATTGTCCTTTCTTTATTTATCGTTTGGATTGTGGAAGGTGGACAGTCATTTGAACGTTTCTCATTACTCGGATCGTTGATGCTTTTGCTCACGGTTTTATTTTTATTTTTGTTTATCCGTGCAGAGAAGCGAGCAGTTGATCCGATTGTGCCGATGAACATATGGCGAAATCCACTTATTTTATATGCGAATATCGTATCGTTATTAACAGGGATTATTTTGATGGCGATTTCTTCTTATTTACCGACTTATGTGACCGGCTTGATGGAAGAACATGCGCTCATCGCTGGTTTTACATTGACCGCAATGTCTATCGGATGGCCGATAGCTTCAACGATTTCAGGTCATTTACTCGTTCGTTACGGACCGTTTACGACATCTCTTGCTGGAGGAATTAGTTTAGCTGTAGGTGCAGGATTATTTGTGACGATGACACCGACGAGTGGCCCGATTTGGGCAGGTTTCGGGAGTTTTTGGATCGGTGTTGGAATGGGATTAACGAGTACGGCATTTTTAGTAGCGATTCAAAATAGTGTACCGTATGC
>JASLHQ010000105.1 GCA_030152265.1 Savagea sp. | reverse complement strand
ACGAATTCCTGCTGTATCGACTAATTTTAACGGAACACCTTTAATGTTCACGTACTCTTCTATAATATCACGAGTCGTCCCTGCGATGTCTGTCACAATCGCCTTATTTTCTTGAACGAGACTGTTTAAAAGCGACGACTTCCCTACGTTTGGACGACCGATAATAACAGTTTGAAGTCCTTCACGAATAATTTTCCCTTGTTTTGATGTTTCGAGTAATTGTTCAATTTCTGCCATGATCCACGTCGCTTTTTCACGTAAAAGGGGAATCGTTACTTCTTCGACATCATCATATTCGGGATAATCGATATTTACTTCCACTTTAGAGAGCGTATCTAAAATCCCTTGACGTAAAGCGCCAATTAAACGCGAGAGGCGACCGTCCATTTGACCGAGCGCGATATCCATCGCTTCGTCCGTTTTAGCACGAATGACGTCCATGACCGCTTCCGCTTGTGATAAATCGATTCGGCCGTTTAAAAAGGCACGCTTCGTAAACTCTCCAGGTTCTGCAAGTTGTGCGCCATTTGATAGCACAAGCTCCAACACACGATTGACCGATACGATGCCACCGTGACAGTTAATTTCGACGACATCTTCTTTCGTAAATGTTTTCGGTGCTCGCATGACGGACACCATCACTTCTTCGACGACTTGTTCCGTCGCGGGTTCAACTAAATGACCGTAATGAATCGTATGACTCGGTACTTCTGTTAATACTTTTTTATAAGGAGAGCGAAAAATACGCGACGCGATGTCGACCGCTTCCTCTCCACTTAAACGTACGATACCGATAGCCCCTTCTCCCATCGGCGTTGAAATCGCTGCGATTGTTTCGTACGACATATGATCACCTTCTACCTTCTTCAATCTCTCTTTTATCATAACGCAACAACAATTGTGTTGCACTTTTCATTTCTCGTTCTTAATCGGACAAAAAAGAAGAGCGGACGAACGCTCTTCTTCAAATTGTAAACGAAATTTCAATCTTTTCAATTGGCTTATTGGAGCGGTTCAATAACTAAATAACGGTAAGGATCGCTGCCTTCTGAATACGTATCGACATCGATTCGAGCCGCTAACGTGTGATGAACGACTTTACGTTCATATGATGGCATCGGCTCTAATTTTACTTTACGCTGCTTCGAAACAGCTTGGTCAGCCATACGATTCGCTAAATGAATGAGCGATTGTTCGCGACGTTCACGGTAGTCGCCAACATTCATACGCACTACTTTAAAGCGAGTAGAATGTTGATTCACTACGAGTTGCGTCAATTGTTGCAACGCATTTAAATTTTGACCGCGTTTTCCGATTAACATCGCCGCATCTGGTGTATCGATTTGAATATCCACATACTTACCCACACCATCCACAGTAATGTCCACATCGGAACAATTTAATTCATTTGCGATTTCTAAAATATAATCTTTTGCGGAATTTTCAATCAAAAGTTCTTCGTTTTCCACATTGGGGATAACTTTTTCTGGCGCAGCAACCGGTTCTTCTTCAACGACAGTTGTTTCTTCGTCTATAATTTCAGGAACGATTAATTCTTCCACTAATTGTTCTTGTTCCTCTTCAAGCGCAGTTACTCGTTCTGGCTCATTTGACTGTTCCACTGGCTCTTGCACAACGGGAGGTGTTTCTTTTTTCGTTACGAGAACTTTCGCATCTTTTGCACCAAATCCAAGAAAACCTTTTCGACCTTGCTCTATCACTTCAATATCAACATGCTCACGAGTTGTATTTAACTGCTTTAACGCTTCTTGAATCGCTAAATCTACGGTCGTTCCTGTCTGTGCAATTTGTTTCATTTTTTACGTTTGCCTCCTTTTCTTTTATTGTTCTTTTTCGGTTCCTCCACGACAACTGGCTCTTTCGCGAACGGTTTATATAAGAAAATGTTCGTAATCAACATAATGATATTACCGATAATCCAGTAAAGTGAAATCGCTGCTGGTAAAAAGAGACCGAATCCGATAATCATAAATGGCATAATGTAAAGCATCGTTTTCATCTGTGGGTTATCCATAGCAGGTCCTGTTTTTAAAACGACGAACTGCGCAACCCCTGCTAAAACGGCTAATACGATACTTTGTTCAGCTAACTGGAAACCTAAAAATGTGCCTAGTTCAATTTCAGGTGTCGCATTCATACGGCTAATTGCATGATACAATCCGATGATAATCGGCATTTGAACGAGCGCTGGCAAACAACCTGCAACTGGGTTCACTTGATTTTCCGTAAACAATTGCTGAATCGCTTCACGATACTTTTCTTGCGTTACCGCATCTTTCGATTTGTACTTCTCTTGTAAAGCTTTCATTTTCGGCTGGATATCTCGCATCGCCTTTGAACTGTTCGCTTGTTGAATAATTAAAGGTAATAAAATAACACGAACGATAATTGTTACGGCAACAATACTCCATCCGTATGTACCGAGCACATCTTTTAACATCGTAATGAAGGCTACGATTGGCCAAACGATGAACTTACTCCAAAATCCTTCTGTATCTGAATAGATCGGTTCTCTAAAATCTCCACAACCTGCTAAAAAGATTGTTAGAGCAGATAACATGAGGATGAGAGCTATTTTCTTTTTCTTCATTCAGTTTTCCTCCAAACTTCTTTCCTCTCAATTACTGTTCTTTCTATAAAATAGACCATTCATTTATTTTACTTCATTTCGCGCTTTCGGCAAACATTTTGCGATGCGCAAAACGTGCTGTAAACTCTTTTTCGTTTCATGAAAATTTAAATCGGTCGCTCCAACTCGAGCGATAATAACATAATCGACATTGGCTTTTAATTGACTCTGCAGTTCAAAGATTGCTTGGCGTACGTATCGTTTAATTTGATTACGCTTCACAGCATTCCCTAACTTTTTACTTACGGATAATCCTAAACGAAGTTCCTTTTGATCTTCTTTCGGATAAATGTACACGACGAATTGTCGGTTAGCGAATGATGTTCCTTTTTTAAATACTTGTTGGAAATCTTCGTTCTTTTTAATTCTCTGTTGCTTTCTCAAAGCCTTTTTCACCTTCTTCTACACAGCATCTACTTCATTATAAACGAGAAAAAAAGACCACTGAATGACAGTGGCCTTATGCTGAAAGCACTTTTCTTCCTTTGCGACGACGAGCTGCTAAAATCTTACGTCCGTTTTTCGTGCTCATGCGTGCACGGAAGCCGTGAACTTTGCTACGTTTACGTTTATTTGGTTGGAATGTACGTTTCATATCGAGACACCTCCTCTTCAGTGTCAATAATCCTATCTCGTTTAAACTTAGAATGAATAGTCTTGAATATTATAACGAGCATGTCTTTTAATGTCAAGACCTTTCAAAGATTATAATGGATCCTCTTTCTCTCCAAAATGACTTTAAAGAGATTACTATTCACTCTATTTTTATCTAAAAAACAGTTACCCTTTCTACACTTTTTTATGTTAAAATAAACTTTCTACTTTATCCACAATTTTATTCACACTTCTTAAAAATCCTGTTTGTATATTTATACACCCCTACTTTTCGTTTCACCCTTATCAACAACTTATTAACAAATCTACATCTGTGGATAACTTTTATCAACAGATGCCTTGTTTTTATGGATAATTTGAATAACTCCTTGTCATTAAAGCCTTTCTTTGCTATGATTTATCTACATGTTTGTTGAAAACTATGTTTTGGGAAATACAATATCCACAAACACTTTTCTATCGTGGATTATTCAATTCACACTTGTTAATTTCAGTTATCCACAGGTGTTTGTTATGTGGATAACTAGTTTATATGTTGTTTTGAAATGATTAAAAAGGAGGAATGTCACTCTTATGAATAATTTAGATTCACTATGGAACGATGTACTTGAAGAAATTAAATCACGCATCGCTAAACCGAGTTTTGAAACTTGGCTAAAACAAACAGAGTTAATTGTTTTCGATGAGGAAACAGCTGTTATAGAAGTACCGAGCACATTCGCTCAAGAATGGCTAGAAAAGAATTATATCCATCTCATATCAGGAATATTAGCGAGCAAAACAGGAGCAGACCGAATCGTACACTTCGTCGTTCCAGATTCTTTACCTACTGAAGATTTAAAACGGTCTAATTCTCGATCTCAACAAGATGTAGCAGATGTAAATCCAAACTACGCTCAAATGCTCAATCCGAAATATACATTTGACACTTTCGTCATCGGTTCAGGCAACCGCTTCGCTCACGCAGCTTCCTTAGCTGTCGCAGAAGCTCCGGCGAAGGCGTACAATCCTCTATTCATTTATGGTGGGGTTGGCTTAGGCAAAACACATTTAATGCACGCGATTGGTCATTATGTCATCGAACAAAATCCAGAACTAAAAGTCGCTTATGTTTCTTCCGAAAAGTTTACGAATGAATTTATCAATTCGATTCGTGACAATCGAGCGGATGATTTTCGCAATCAATATCGCAATGTAGACGTACTGCTTATTGATGATATTCAGTTTTTAGAGGGGAAGGAACAAACGCAGGAAGAGTTTTTCCATACATTTAATGCGCTGCATGAAGAAGCGAAACAAATCATCATCTCAAGCGATCGTCCTCCTAAAGAAATCTCTACATTAGAAGACCGTTTACGCTCTCGTTTCGAATGGGGACTTATAACAGACATTGCACCACCCGATCTGGAAACACGCATCGCGATTTTAAAAAAGAAGGCAAATGCGGATAATTTGACGAACGTTTCAGATGATGTGATGCTTTACATTGCGAATCAAATCGATTCGAATATTCGCGAATTAGAAGGGGCTTTAACACGTGTCGTCGCTTATGCTTCTCTAGTGGATAAACCAATTACGCCTGAGGTAGCGCAGGAAGCATTGAAAGATATTATTCCAGACGCAACACCACGTGTCATTACCATTTTGGAGATTAAAAAAATTGTCGGAGAACATTTCAACATGCGACTTGAAGACTTTTCTTCTAAAAAAAGAACACGTTCAATCGCTTTTCCGAGACAAATTGCGATGTTTTTATCACGAGAGCTTACCGACTCTTCTTTGCCAAAAATCGGAACAGAATTTGGAGGACGAGATCACTCAACAGTGATTCATGCTCATGAAAAAATCTCAACGATGCTTGAAAAGGATCAAAATTTACAAAGAGATATCCAACAAATCCGTTCTTTGCTCGGAGTTTAACTGTTGATAAGTGTGGATATTCGAAACAAATTATCAACACTTTATCCACACGGCTAACACGTTGATAATATTGACTTATAGTCACTTATCCACTTATCCACAGCCCCTATTACTATTATTACTTATCTTTTAAATAAAATAATATATAAATACTGGAGGACATTATGAAATTTGAAATTAATCGAACTCATTTATTAAACGGTTTAAATGATGTAATGAAAGCTGTTAGTCATAAAGTGACATTACCTATTTTGACAGGAATAAAAATTGAATTAAATGATCAAGGTGTAACGATGACAGGTAGCGACTCTGATATTACAATTTGTTCATTCATACCTTTAGAAGAAGATGGAGAATTGATTGTTGAAACTTTCGAACAAGGTTCCATTGTTGTACAAGCTCGTTATTTCAGTGACATCGTACGAAAGCTGCCGACAAATACCGTGTTATTTGAAGTGACGAATGGACAAGATGTTGTTATTCGATCAGGCCAATCTGAATTTAAACTAATCGGTTCAAATGCGGATGAGTATCCAATTTTGCCAAACATGGAAAACGATATTCAATTTACAATAGCAACTCCTCTACTTAAATCGATTATTCGTGAAACAGGATTCGCTGTCTCTACACAAGAAACGCGTCCAGTATTGACAGGTGTTAATTGGATTAAAAAAGAAGGCGCACTCTATTGTATTGCGACAGATAGTCATCGGCTCGCTCGTCGCATTACGCAATTAGAAGATTTACCTGAAGGAGAATTTCAAGCAGTAATCCCAGGTAAAAGTTTGCAAGAGCTCAATAAAATTATTGATAAAGAAGAATCTGTAGATATTTTGTTCACAGAACAACAAGTATTGTTTAAAACAGAACGCATTTTATTTTACTCACGCTTGTTGGAAGGAACATATCCTGACACGACTCGACTCATTCCGACAGAATATCAAACATCAATCGTTTTAAAGAGCAAAGAATTTTTACAAGCGATCGATCGTGCGAGTTTATTAGCAAGAGATGAGCGCAACAACATCGTTCGACTCGTAACGACAGATCAATCGACAGTTGAATTAACATCAAACTCACCTGAAGTAGGAAAAGTAGAAGAAATCGTAGCTGCAACGTCTATCGAAGGTGAGGCACTTCAAATATCATTCAGCGCCAAATATATGATGGATGCGCTTCGAGCAATTGAAAGTGAAGAAATTGTCATTCATTTCACTGGTGTTATGCGCCCGTTCATTTTAAAAGCAGTCGATAGCGAAGCGGTGTTACAATTAATTCTCCCTGTACGTACTTACTAATTTAAATTAAAAAAGTGTTGTCATTTCATTCACGAATGGCAACACTTTTTTATATGTACAAGTGAAGTTCAAAAGCGAAAAATATGATTTCATGGTATAATGAAAAGACGTTGCGACGACAAGCGAGGAAATGTTTAAGGATTGAAAAGAAGCTTTCGAAATTTTAACAAGAAAAATTTCGTCGGCTTCTTTTCTTACTTATAAAAGGTAAACTTTGCGAGTGTGGAATAAAAAAGGGTATAATTAATAAGATGTACTAAATCATAAAAATACGAACAACTGTTTTACTGCATGCAATTCATTCGGTAAAATAGTAAAATGATAAACAAACAAGAATAGAGTTGAATGTGATGGAAATAGTAGAGATTAATACGGAATATGTAACATTAGGTCAATTTTTAAAAATGATCAATGTGATTAGTTCAGGTGGAATGGCAAAATGGTATTTGTCAGAATATGTCATCTATGTAAATGGTGAAGAAGAACAGCGACGCGGAAAAAAGCTGTACGATCAAGACATTGTCCTCGTTCCAAATGAAGGTAAATTTCAAATTAGTCGAAAGCTAGGTTAAGCGTCGATGTATATGAAACGTTTGCAGCTTGAGAACTATCGAAATTACGAAGCATTGGATTTACAATTTTCTCCTCAAGTAAATGTTTTCATCGGTGAAAATGCTCAAGGTAAAACGAATGTAATGGAATCCATTTACGTCTTAGCTATGACGAAATCTCATCGAACATCGAACGATCGTGATTTAATTCGTTGGAATTCAGAATATGGTAAAATAAAGGGAGAAGTTGTTAAAAAGTATGGTGCTATTCCTTTACAATTAGAAATTACAAAAAAAGGTAAAATAGCTCGAGCAAATCATTTGGAACAACGAAAGTTAAGTTCCTATATCGGACAGTTAAATGTCGTCATGTTTGCACCTGAAGATTTGAATATCGTCAAAGGGAGTCCGCAAGTGAGGCGACGTTTTTTAGATATGGAAATTGGACAAATTTCCGCAACGTATTTACACGACCTCGTCGTATATCAAAAGTTATTAAAGCAGCGCAATGCCATTTTGAAAAAAAGACATTTAACGACAGAAAATGAAGTGATGTTAAATGTGTATACGGAGCAGTTCATTCAAGCTGCTTCTAAAATTATCGTCCGTCGCTTTTACTTTATGGAGTTGTTACAAAAGTGGGCGATGCCGATTCATGATGGTATTTCACAAGGTAAGGAACAGCTGACGATTGAATATAAGACGTTAAAGCAATTTGAACGGACGATGTCAGAAGGCGAAATCGCCGAGATTTATCAACATGAAATCGAACAGTTAAAACAAAAAGAATTAGAACGCGGTTTAACATTGATCGGTCCTCATCGTGATGATTTGCGTTTTTATGTGAATGACTACGATGTTCAAACATTTGGTTCTCAAGGTCAGCAAAGAACGACGGCGCTCTCTTTGAAATTAGCTGAAATTGAATTAGTAAAACAAGAAGTTGGAGAACCACCGATTTTATTATTAGATGACGTATTATCAGAATTAGATGATGATCGTCAAACCCATTTATTAAATATTATGCAAGGACAAGTTCAAACATTCGTGACGACGACGAATGTCGATGGAATCTCGCACGAGACGATTCAAAATGCGACGATGTTTGAAGTCGAAGAAGGAACTGTCACCCAATTGAAAGACTAAGGAAGGACTGGTGAAAGAGTTGGCTATGGAAGAGAAAAGTGTACAAACAGCATATGATGCCAATCAAATCCAAGTACTCGAAGGATTAGAAGCTGTACGGAAACGTCCAGGAATGTATATCGGAACGACGAGCTCGAGAGGACTCCATCATCTCGTATGGGAAATTGTCGACAACAGTATTGATGAAGCGCTAGCTGGACATTGTGATCATATCGAAGTATTCATTGAAAAGGATAATTGGATTCGTGTTGATGACAATGGTCGAGGAATCCCGGTAGGAATTCAAGAGTCGACGGGCCGTCCAGCAGTCGAAGTGATTATGACTGTATTACATGCTGGAGGTAAGTTCGGCGGTGGCGGTTATAAAGTGTCGGGTGGTTTACACGGAGTCGGTGCGTCGGTCGTTAACGCTTTGTCGGAAGAAACAATTGCGACAGTTCGACGCGATGGTCAAGTTCATGAAATTCGTTTTGAACGTGGACTCGTCACGAAAGAGCTAGAAGTGGTTGGTGAAACGACAGAAACAGGGACGTCGATTCGCTTTAAAGCAGATCCAGAAATTTTTAAAGAGACGACAGAATATGAATATGATGTGTTAGCTCATCGTTTAAAAGAGCTCGCTTATTTAAATCGCGGTTTGCGTATTACGATTTCGGATGAACGTGAAGGCAAAGAAAAAACCGAAACATTCCACTACGAAGGTGGAATTCGCTCATACGTTGAACATTTAAATAAAAATAAAGAACCGTTACATGAAGAACCTATCTATGTAGAAGGCGAAAAAGATGGCATTACGTTAGAAATTGCGATGCAATACAACAGTGGATTTGCTGAAAACTTATACTCTTTCGCTAACAATATTAATACGTATGAAGGCGGAACACATGAGTCAGGATACAAAACAGCATTGACACGTGTCATTAACGACTATGCAAGAAAAAATAATTTATTAAAAGAAGCGGATGCTAACTTAACAGGGGATGACGTTCGTGAAGGATTAACGGCGATTATTTCAGTGAAACATCCTGATCCACAATTCGAAGGACAGACGAAAACGAAATTAGGAAACTCAGAAGTGAGTACAATTACGAATCAATTGTTTTCAGAAGGATTTCAACGTTTCTTATTAGAAAATCCAACGGTCGCTCGTACAGTCATTGATAAAAGTTTAATGGCAGCACGTGCACGAATCGCTGCTAAAAATGCTCGTGAAATGACGCGTCGTAAGTCTCCATTGGACGTTTCGAGCTTACCAGGTAAATTAGCAGACTGTTCTTCCCGAGACCCAGCAATTAGTGAATTGTATATCGTTGAGGGTGACTCGGCAGGAGGTTCAGCGAAAAGTGGACGAGATCGTCACTTCCAAGCAATTTTGCCTTTGCGCGGTAAAATTTTAAACGTGGAGAAAGCGCGAATTGATCGTATTTTAGGTAACTTAGAAATTCGCGCAATGATCACAGCACTCGGCACAGGAATCGGTGAAGATTTCGATTTGTCGAAAGCTCGATATCATAAAATTATCATTATGACGGATGCGGATGTCGACGGTGCTCATATTAGCACGCTTTTGTTAACATTTTTCTTCCGTTTCATGCGTCCTTTAATCGAAGCGGGATATGTGTATGTCGCTCAGCCACCTTTATACGGCGTAAAACAAGGGCGTAAAGAATATTATTGTTTAGACGAAGAAGAGTTAGAGGAAACGTTAGCGTCACTCTCTGCAACGCCAAAACCAGAAGTATCACGCTTCAAAGGTCTCGGTGAGATGAATGCTGACACACTTTGGGATACGACGATGAATCCAGAACATCGCGTGTTATTACAAGTTCAACTCGATGACGTTGTCGAAGCGAATGAAGTATTTGAACAATTGATGGGTGATGAAGTAGAACCGCGCAGACGATTCATTGAAGAGAATGCTTCACAAGTTATGAACTTAGATGCATAAAGTGAAGATTTCGAAAGGAGTATACGTATATGGCTGACACGCCAAACCGTGGTGTAAAAAGAATTAACATTAGTAAGAAAATGAGGACTTCATTTTTAGATTATGCGATGAG
>JASLHQ010000084.1 GCA_030152265.1 Savagea sp. | reverse complement strand
GACGATTCCAATTGACGACGAACTGTTACCGCGCTCTCCGAAACTCGTTGAACATTTACAACGCGACGGCATTACAAGAGTCGGATTATTACCGAAAGAATTCGTCCTCATCGGCAAATACGACCAAATCGGCCCCCAACGTGTAAGAGATTTTTGGGAAATTTTGAAGAAGACAGAGTAATATAAAAGTAACCCTACAATAAACGCATGAAATCAAGATTTTGTATTGATTTCATGCGTTTTTAAATTTAAGTAGATGATCAACTCTTTCTGTCTTATTTATCATGCAGAAGAATGAGTGTGTAGAGGGCGATGCAGTTTTGAAAGGAGTCGAGAGGAAGGTCGATTTGTTCTTCTATTTGTTTTAAGCGATACGTTAACGTATTGCGATGAATAAATAAATCTCGGGCTGCTTCACTGCTATTAAAATTAGCGTGGCAATATGCGATGAAAGTATCTTTTAGCTCGATATAATTTTTATGTTGAAATAATGGTGCGAGACGTTGAATCAATTTTGTATAAGCCTGTTCCGGCGTATGTTGGACGAGATGATTAAAAATTGTTTCCCCTTGTTTGTAATGAAAAAATGTGGCGGAATTTTGATGAGAACGGCTCGCTTTTATTAAGTTTTCCGCTTCTCGGTACGAATGGACGACGTCGATAATCGATAGTTGGCCATCTCCGACTGCGATGTGTAAAGCTTCCTTTCGCACTTCCATCCATCGTTGTTTCAATCGCAATAAAGTATGTTCCAATTGTTGTAAAGTGTTGGAGGTGAGAGAAACATGTTGAATCGTTTTTAAAATACAAATCGTATTTGGGCCAATTTGACCAATGACATCTTGTTCATTTAATTGTAAAATTGTTCGAATCATTTCGATAAGTATGGACGCTTCATTGACCGAACCGATTTTTTTGTCGAGTTCCAATAAAATACAAAATCGAGGACAATCCATTTCAATATTTAAAATGGTACTTACCGTTTCGACATGTTGAATCGTTAAATTTTCGCGTTCAAAAAAAAGTAAGTAATGAAGAAAAGTATCGATCGTTTGTTGATTCAATGATTGAAATTCTTTACGTATCGCTTCATGACAGCGCATTTCGATATGGTTTTTCACTAATTGAATATAGTTTTCAGTTTCTTGATCTCTTTTCACTTTTCCTAAAATTCCGATGGCGCCAAGTACGGTACCGTTGACGATAATCGGTGCCGCCACTCCAGGAAAGATATTTACTAAATCTTTCACTGCTTCCTCTCCCCAATAAATCATCTCTTTTTGAACGATGACTTCGTGTAGTAAAGGATCAAATAAGCCAAGGCGCGATTTATCATTGACGCCGATTAAATGTCCCGCTTGATCTGAAATACTAATCGGATATCCGATAATGCTTTCGGTATCTTCTGAAATTTTTTGCGCAATTTTTGTAAGTATCATGTCACAACTCCTTCACATTTTGTGCACTTTGTATAAGAAAACCTCTCTTATCTCCATGAAATTCATCCAATATTGACATAGCTGCACGAGTAAGCGTTTTCATATAATTGGATTATAACAAGTTGCATAACAAGTTACAAAGCGCAGGGAGGACATGGGATGAAAAATTATGATGTATTAATTGTAGGTGGAGGAATTATGGCGGCGAGTGTTGCCTATCACTTACGTGAACAAGGGTATTCAGGTTCGATAGGAATCTTTGAAAAAGATGCGATGTATGAATATTCTTCAACACCTAGAAGTGAAGGAGGAATACGCCAAACGTTCAGTACGGAAATTAATATTAAAATGAGTCAGTATAGCTTTAATATGTATGAGAAGTTTGAACAAGAAATGGCACTCGATGGAGACGAAACACTGATCGATTTTAAAAAGAATGGCTATTTGTATTTATTGAATGAGATGTCTTTACCTATTTTTGAAGATATTTTAAAAATTCATCGAAAGTTAAATGTGAAATCGGAGTATTGGACACCTGCGGAATTGAAAGAGCGCTATCCGGATTTTTGCGTAGAGGATTTAGCAGGAGCGGTATTTGATCCGGATGCGGGAAATGCAGACCCCTATTCTGTCTTACAAGCGTACAATCGCCACAATAAAAGACGTGATGTCGATTATATGTATGAAGAAGTCGACACGATTTTAAGGGAAGGGGATCGTGTGACGGGTGTTCGCTTAGCGAATGGAGAAGTGTATCATGCGAATATCGTCGTGAACGCAGCGGGAGCTTGGTCTGGCGAGTTAAGTGATAAATTAGCCTTGCCGATTCCAGTGAAGCCGCTTCGTCGTCAGTTATATACAATCGATATGACAGAACGTTTTTCTCAAACGATACCGTTTACTTTTGATCCGACTGGATTGCATTTCCGTACGGAAGGAGATCGCTATGTCGTCGGTTGGGCAAGAGAAGATGCTTATGGATACAATTTTAAGTTAAATCGTTCGTTTTTTGAAGAAGAGATTTGGCCTGTGTTAGCCTCACGTAGCCCACTTTTCGAACAGTTGAAAATGGAGCGTGGATGGGCAGGTTTATACGATTATAATACGGCGGACCAAAATGCGGTTATTGGCGAACATCCTGAACTGACAGGGTATTACATCATTACAGGATTCAGTGGTCATGGGTTCCAACATGCGCCAGCAGCTGGAAATGGATTGGCTGAATTAATTCATTATGGCAAGTATGAAACGATTGATTTACATCCATTGCGAGTAGAACGCTTCAAAGAGAAGGATCTCGTGTTAGAAACAGCAGTTTATTAAAAAAAGGAGTGGAATGAAGATGCGTTTACAAAATAAAGTCGTCATTATTACAGGT
>JASLHQ010000056.1 GCA_030152265.1 Savagea sp. | reverse complement strand
ATAAGCTCACCTCGAATAGTATATTTGAAAAGTAAAAATAAAATCTGTACCAATACAGAAAGTATAACAAAAAAATTCGCAAACGACGAAATCGTTTGCGAATGAATATTAATGTGTGAAGTTATCGAAGTATCCTTGAATGTAGACGATCGGCGTTCCTTTATCGCCACTACCTGAAGTGAGATCAGAGAGTGAACCGATTAAATCTGTTAAACGACGAGGTGTCGTTCCTTGAGATTCAACCGCACCTGTTAAATCTTCGTCTTTATTTTGAATAAATTCGTGTAAAGCTGCATTTAAAGCGTCGCCTTCTAAATGAGCGAAGTTGTTATCTGCTAAATATTTAAGCTTCACTTCATTCGGTTTTCCTTCGAGTCCAGCTGTGAAAGCAGGAGAGACAACTGGATCAGCGAGCTCCCAAATTTTCCCGGCAGGGTCTTTGAATGCCCCGTCTCCATATACCATCACTTCAACTTGTTTACCTGTCGCTTCTTTCAACTTCTTTTGAATGTTGTCGACGACTGGTTGGCAGTCGCGTGGGAATAATTTTAAACCATCGTCTGTCGATTTGTTTGATCCGAGTAAGCCGAACTGTTCGTTATAGCCACTGCCGTCAACAGACTGAGCTAAAATATCATCCAATGTGTGTACGAGTTCTGCGCCATTTTCTTCTAAAATGCGCTTCGTACGGAAACGTGTATGAATGTCACATGCGAGAACATGTTTCGTATATTTTAAAATTGTTTTTGGTTTTTGAGAGAAAATAATTTCACATTCTGTGCCGTATTCTTCAACGAGTGAACGGTAATACTCGATATAGTCGACACCAGTGAATGTATGTTTTTGATATCCGAACAATTCACGGAATTCTGCTTCTGTTAAAACATCTGTCCACGGGTTGACACCTTTCGCATCTAATTGGTCTAAACTAATTAAATGGTTTCCGACTTCATCCGCAGGATAGCTAAGCATAATGACAACTTTTTTAGAGCCTTTTGCTACGCCTCGTAAAATGTTCGAAAAGCGGTTACGGCTTAAAATTGGGAAAATAACCCCAATTGTTTCATCTTTAAATTTTGCGTGCACATCTTGTGCGATTTGATCAATTGTTGCGTAGTTACCTTGAGCACGAGCGACGATGGATTCCGTAATTGAAACGATGTCGCGATCGCGAATTTCAAACCCTTCCACTTCTGCGGCTTTTAAAACACTGTCGACGACGATTTGTTCAATGTCGTCACCTTCATGAATAATTGGGCAACGGAGACCTCTTGAGACTGTTCCTACTACTCGTTCCATTATAAATCGCTCCTTCAAATTGATAAAATGACAATTTTGTACACTTGTACTATACCGTACTTTCATGCTATAAGTAAAATTAATATATTCTATAAGTGGTATAAGGAGGAGTTATATTGATTAAATTAGATTTATACCGCATTTTTTATGAAGTGGGGAAATACGCGAGTTTTTCAAAAGCGGCTGAAGCTCTTTATTTAACACAACCAGCTGTCAGTCAATCGATTCGTCAATTGGAAGAGCAATTAGAAGTTCGTCTATTTAATCGAACGACGAAAGGAGTTCATTTAACGAAAGAAGGCGAACTGCTTTATGAATATGCGCAATCGGCCATTCATTTATTAGAAGCGGGAGAACGAAAATTAGACGAATTAAAAGGTGTTGCGTATGGAGAGTTAGCGATCGGCGTAGGCGATGCGATTTCTCGTTATTATTTAATGCCATATTTAGCGCAGTTTCACCGATTGTATCCGAATATTAAATTTCGTTTAGAAAATGGGACGACGAATGAATTGAGACAGTTATTAAAGCAAGGAGATTTAGATATCGCGCTTTGCAATTTGCCGATTGAAGATGAACAACTGGCAATCGTCCCGACATTTGATGTGCAAGATGTGTTCGTATACGGTGAAAAATATCAAAAACTTTTAGAAGGTGTCGTCACGTATGAACAACTAGCGAAACTTCCTTTAATTATGTTGGAAGGGAAATCAAATTCACGCCAATATGTCGAATCGTATTTAAAATTGAAGGGCGTCGATATTGAGCCAGAGTTTGAATTAGGTTCTCATGATTTGCTTTTGCAATTTGCGAAGACGAATTTTGGAGTGGCAGCAGTGACGAGAGAATTTGCGACGGAATATTTCCGAGAAGGAAGTTTACGAGAAGTGCAATTAGAAGAACCGATTCCCCAAAGGCAAATTGGGATTTGTTATTTAAATACGGTCGCACTCTCTCCAGCAGCGGAACGATTTTACAATATTGTAATACATCCAGTAGGTTAGAAGTTCAAAAGAGGAGGGAAAGGAGTATACTATAGAGAAAGGAATGTGATCAAAATGAAAAATTTTCATACAGGGGAAGCGACATTTATTTCACACGTACATTTGAATGTAAGCGATTTAACGAAGATGGTGCAATTTTATGAAAATGTGATCGGCTTACACGTTTTAGAGCAGTCAGTCGATACAGCAATTTTAGGAGTAGGAGACGAAGCATTTTTGACGTTGCATGTGCCAGTCGGAGTGAAGCCGAAACAACGTAAAGAGACAGGCTTGTACCATTTCGCAATACTCGTTCCGACCGCTCGCGACTTAGGAGTTGTATTACGTCATTTAATTGACCTTCAAATTCCGCTAGGAGCAGCTGATCATATTGTGAGTGAAGCCCTTTACTTATCAGATCCAGAAGGCAATGGAATTGAAATATATGCAGATATCGATTCGGATACGTGGACGTGGGAAAATGGACATGTGACGATGTCGACATTGAAATTAGATCATGATCAACTATTGCGATTAAGCGAAGGAGAAGCGTGGAACGGTTTACCAGAAGGTACGAAAATGGGGCATCTCCATCTCCACGTTTCGCAATTAGAAGAAGCGCGTCAATTTTATGAAACACTCGGTTTTCGAGTCGTGTCAGAATTGCCGACCGCATTATTTATGTCGACGGAAGGGTATCATCATCACATCGCAGTGAATGTGTGGAACGGTACGAATATTCCGACGCCTGAACCGGAGACAGTAGGCTTGCGTGGTGCTGTCATGCAATTTGAAAATAAAGAAGCTTTAGAAGAAGCTGTCCAGCGTTTACAAGGAGCGAATTATTCCGTTTCTAACGAACAAAATGGATATGAAGTGAAAGATCCTTCAGGCAATACATATTGGTTGAAAGGATAAGAAATAAAACAAGATTGTTGGAGGAAGATACAAATGTCTAGAAAAAGGCTACCGAAGTTACCACCGATTGAAGAAATTCGAGAAGGAACGTATTTATGGAGTGCAAATGATAAGACGAAACAAAACGCCAACATTACGAAATATATGAACTGGTTACGAGAAGAAAAACAGCTCGACTTTAAAAATTACGAGCAATTGTGGCAATGGTCTGTCGAAGAGATGGAAGATTTTTGGCAGTCTATTTATGAGTACTTCCCATTCGATCATGAAGAGCCGTATGAAGCTGTCATGTCGACGAAACAAATGCCGAAAACGAAATGGTTTGAAGGAGCGCATGCGAACTATGCCGAGCATATTTTAAAAGATGCTGACCTTTCACGTATCGCGGTTTATTCGAAGTCAGAAACGCGAACAGATGTCGTGAAAACGTGGAAAGAATTGACGAACGACGTTTTAAAATTAGCGACCTATTTACGCGAGCATGGCATTCGTAAAGGAGATCGTGTCGCAGGATATTTACAAAACATTTATGAAGCGGTCGTTTCACTTTTAGCGACAGCGAGTGTCGGAGCGATTTGGACGAGCGTGTCTCCTGACTTCGGATTAGAAAGTGCAATGGCACGTTTCGGACAAGTGAAACCGAAGTTAATTATCGCTGTTGGAGGTTACACGTATAAAGGGATTCAGTATGATCGCCGTGAAGAAGTGCGTCAAATGAAAGCGCAACTCCCATCAGTTGAAGGAGTTATTTTCGTCCCTTACGTCTTTGCAGCGCCGAAAAATGATTACATTCATTTATGGCCAGAAATTATGAATACG
>JASLHQ010000188.1 GCA_030152265.1 Savagea sp. | reverse complement strand
GAGCTATTCCACGATTTAGAACTCCCGTTAGCTTCCATTTTAAGCGAAATGGAAACAGAAGGCATTGCGGTGGACGAAACAGTTTTACAAACGTTAGGGAAAGATTTGAGTGAGCGACTTGCGATGTTAGAGTCTGATATTTACACGTTAGCAGGAGAAACGTTCAATATTAATTCTCCGAAACAACTCGGTGTCATTTTATTTGAGAAAATTGGTCTCACTCCAATTAAAAAGACGAAAACAGGTTATTCCACAGCGGCGGATGTTTTAGAAAAGCTTGAACATGAGCATGAAATTATTTCGCTCATTTTACTTTACCGTCAGCTTGGCAAATTGAATTCAACTTACGTAGAAGGTTTGCAAAAAGAGATTCATACAGATGGTAAAATTCATACACGCTTCCAACAAGCACTAACGACGACGGGACGTTTAAGTTCAATTAACCCAAACTTACAAAACATTCCAATTCGCCTAGAAGAAGGGCGTAAAATTCGTGAAGCGTTCGTCCCTTCTCATGAAGGGTGGAAATTGTTCGCAGCCGACTACTCACAAATTGAATTGCGTGTACTTGCGCATATTTCAGAAGACGAAAAGTTAATAGACGCTTTCCAAAGAGGAGCGGACATCCATACGGAAACAGCGATGAATGTGTTCCACGTGTCACGCGAAGAAGTGGATTCGAATATGCGTCGTGCAGCGAAAGCGGTCAACTTCGGAATCATTTACGGCATTAGCGATTACGGTTTATCTCAAAACTTAAATATTTCGCGCCCAGAAGCGAAGAAATTCATCGATACGTATTTGCATACGTTTGAAGGAGTTAAACGCTACATGGATAAAAGTATCGAAATTGCTAGAAAACGTGGATATGCGGAAACATTGATGAATCGTCGTCGCTATTTACCAGATTTGAATAGTTCGAGCTTTAACATTCGAAGCTTTGCAGAACGGACAGCGATGAACACGCCGATTCAAGGAAGTGCAGCTGACATTATTAAACGTGCGATGATCGATATGAATGCGCGTTTAAAAGAAGAAGGACTGCAAGCGAAAATGTTATTGCAAGTGCATGACGAATTAATTTTTGAAGCGCCAGAAGAAGAAATTGCGATCCTTGAAAAAATTGTTCCAGAAGTGATGGAACAAACGATTCAATTGCGCGTACCGTTAAAAGTAGATAGCGCGAGTGGCGCGTCATGGTATGAGGTGTAATCGATGCCAGAACTACCAGAAGTAGAACTCGTCGTGCGTGATTTAGTGAAGGAATTAAATCATGAACGAATTGAACGAGTTGAAATATCAGATGTCGTCATCGCTTCGAAGTTAGAAGGAAAAGAAGCGATTGTGAAAACATTGGATGTGCCGACATTCATTTCCGAAATGGAAGGGATGCAGATTGAATCGATCTCGCGTCGCAGCAAATATATTTATATGACATTAAGTAAAAATGATGAGACGTATTTATTAGCGAGTCATCTCGGTATGACGGGAGCTTGGTTCGTGGGCAACTCATTAGATGATGTGACAGAAGAGAAGTTTCGTCGTCACATTCATGCGGTTTTCACGCTCGATGATGGAAGGCTTCTTATATATAGTGATATTCGTCGTTTCGGAGAACTTCGTTTATTGAAGGAAGAAGCGGACTATCCACCACTCCTTCAAATGGCGCCAGAACCGTTTGACGAAGGAGCGGAAGATTATTTTATCGCGCGTGTTTCAGAGCCGAAATGGCTAGAGAAGCCGATTAAACAAGCAATCATGGATGGAACTGTCATTTCAGGATGCGGCAACATTTATGCGACGGAAGCATTGTTTAAACAAAAAATTCATCCGAAGCGCGCATGTCGTCGCATTTCAGAACAGCGTAAGCGCGCATTGTTTCAAGAAATTGTAGCGATTTTGCATGAAAGTATTGAAAGAGGGGGCAGTTCGATTTCGGATTACCGCAATGTGAACGGTGAATCGGGAACGATGCAAAACGTCCATCAAATGTACAATAAAAAAATGTGCCCGACATGTGGGAGCGCAACGAAGCAAATACAAATTCAAAATCGGACATCGACATATTGTCCGCAATGTCAAAAGTAGGTGAGCGAATGATTATCGGATTAACAGGAAGTATCGCGACGGGGAAAAGTACCGTCGCGAACATGTTGAAAAAACGCGGGATTCCGGTCGTAGATGCAGACGAAGTTGCGCGAATCGTCGTGGAAAAAGGCCGTCCTGCTTTACAAAAAATTGTCGAAGTTTTTGGGGAAAACGTGTTGTTAGAAGATGGCACATTAAATCGTCCCGCGCTAGGAAACATTATTTTTAATGATACCGAAGCGCGCAATACGTTAAATGCGATCATGCATCCAGCGATTCGTGAGGAGATGGAAAGTCAAAAAGCGTATCACATTCAAAATGAAGAACCGATCATTATAATGGACATTCCATTACTGTTTGAAAATCATTTAACAGACACAGTGGACCGGATCGTCGTCGTAACAGTTGATGAAGGCACGCAATTACACCGTTTAATGAAACGGAATGATTTAACGGAAGAAGAAGCGGAAGCGCGCATCCAATCTCAAATCTCGATTCGAGAAAAAGCGCAACGAGCAGATGATGTAATTGATAATAGTAGCACATTAGAAAAGACAGAAGAGCAAGTGGAAGCGCTCATTGCGAAATGGACAGAAACGTTGAATCGATAATGTTTCATAAAGATTGTTACACAATTGTGAAGAAGAAATAAAACTATTTTAATGAAAAACTAACTTTTTATATGTGAATGTGTTATACTAATTTACAGAAAAACAGAAACAGTATAACATACATGCAGGAGGATTTCATACATGACAACTTCGGTAGCAATTAATGGATTCGGACGTATCGGACGAATGGCTTTTCGCCAAATGATGAAAAATGACAACTTGAAAGTCGTAGCAATTAACGCACTTTACCCAGCGGAAACGTTAGCGCACTTAATCAAATATGATACAGTGCACGGAACGTATGACGGAGAAGTACAAGCAGCAGATAATGCGATCATCATTGATGGACATCGCGTCGAACTCGTCGCAGACCGAAACCCAGAAAATTTACCGTGGAAAGATCTCGGTGTTGATATCGTAATCGAAGCAACAGGCGTATTTAATGATTATGAAGGTTCAGCGAAACATTTAAAAGCAGGTGCTAAAAAAGTAATTATTTCAGCACCAGCTAAAAATGAAGACATTACAATCGTACTCGGCGTTAATGATGAGAAATTAGATGTTGAAAAACATGATATCATTTCGAACGCAAGCTGTACGACAAACTGTCTCGCACCAGTAGCGAAAGTATTAAATGATACATTCGGAATCGAGAACGGTTTAATGACGACAGTTCACGCATATACGAATGACCAGAAAAACTTAGACAACCCACATAAAGATTTACGTCGTGCGCGTGCATGTGCACAATCGATCATTCCAACTTCAACAGGTGCAGCGAAAGCTTTATCACTCGTATTACCTGAATTAGAAGGACGTATTCACGGAATGGCATTACGTGTACCGACACCTAACGTGTCACTCGTTGACTTAGTAGTCGATGTGAAACGTGATGTAACAGTGGAAGAAGTAAATAAAGCATTCGAAGATGCGGCAAACGGTCCGATGAAAGGTATTTTATACTTTACAGAAGAGCCACTCGTATCCGTCGACTTTAACACTTCGACAGCATCAGCAACAGTTGACGCATTATCAACGATGGTTATGCAAGATCGCAAAGTAAAAGTTCTCGCATGGTACGATAACGAATGGGGTTACTCAGCACGTGTTGTACAACTCGCTGAGAAGGTCGGTCAACAATTAAAAGCGACAGCAAACGTATAATATAAAGGCATATAGAATGGCTAGACACTAATCTATATTGTCTATTATAAAAGGATGAAAGAAAATTCTTTCATCCTTTTTGAATTGTCTAGTTTCTTCACATACAAGATGTATGAACATCTGTTATAATGAAGATAATTATAATGGAGTGGAGGAACAATTATGGAATGCCCAGCGTGTCATCATTATGGAACGAAAGTAGTCGACTCTCGACCAGCGGAAGAAAATCGAGCGATCCGCCGTCGTCGCGAATGTGAAGCGTGTCATTTTCGTTTTACGACATTTGAAAAAATCGAACAAATTCCGCTCATCGTGCGTAAGAAAAATGGCTCAGCGGAAGAATTTAATGAAGATAAAATTTTACGTGGCCTTATTCGCGCGTGCGAGAAGCGTTCAGTTCCTATCGATGAGTTAAAAAACATCGTGTATACAATCGAAAAAGAATTACGCAATGGAGGAATTGTAGAAATTCCTTCGAGTGAATTAGGTGAAATGGTGATGGAGCGTTTAGCAGACCTTGATGAAGTTGCCTACGTTCGCTTTGCATCCGTGTATCGCCACTATAAAGATACGAACGTGTTCATTGAAGAGTTGTTAAAATTGCGAAATAAAGAAGACTGAAATGTAGGTGAAAAAAGTGACTCTTGTTGATTTAGAGCCAATTGATCATTATACGATTAAACGGTCTCATCCTATTACGGAAGAAGATCGTCACGTCGTTTATTCGCTCTATCAGCCGCTCGTCGGAATCGAGTCCATCTCGCTGTACATGATGATGTTAACAGAACAGGAGCGGAAATCCGATCAAATTCAAAACCACTATTTTTATATGAATGTTTTTGGAGAGTCGATTACGACGATTCAAGAATGGCGAATGCGACTAGAAGCGATTGGTCTGTTGAACTCATATGTTGAACAAAAAGAAATTCCACTTTATCATTATGAATTAATGCCTCCTGTTTCGGCAAAATCATTTTTCGAAGACCCACTCCTATCTACTTTTTTATTTAGTAAAGTAGGAGAGGCGACTTATATTCGTTTAAGAGATTTATTTGTCATCCCGAAATGGAAGACGGACGCTTTACGCAATGTTACTCGTTCTTTTACGGATTTGTTTGAACCGACCTCGATGAGAACATTGCCGCCAATGGAGGAGAATCATCAATTCGAAACATCGCGAGAACGAGGACCATCCTATCGCTTACCTGCTTTTGATTTTCAAGCGTTACGAAATCATCTATCGGAACAATTGATGGATGACGCACAGTTCGAACGACTACCAAAAGCACTCATCCAAAATTTAGCGCACCTATATCAATATACACCGTTTGACATGTATGAAATATTACTAATTGCGATGAACCAATCAGGTGGTCAATTGACGGAACAGACGATTCGGAAAACAGCGATTGATTTTTATAAATTAAATCGTTCAACAGAACCCCCTGCATTGCGAAAAAAAGCATACGATTCCCCATCCTCTCAAGAAGTAGGAGAAGTTCGAGATGAAAAGAACGATATGATCCGTTATTTTAATACTGTATCACCTGCTCAAATGCTTTGTGATATTTCACAAAAACAACCGTATCCGACAACGTTGAAGTTGATTGAACGGTTAATGAACGAACATAGCATGCCGACTCCAGTAATTAATGTACTTCTTCATTACATTTATTTAAACTACAATGGAAAGATTACAGCAAGTTTAACGGAGACAATCGCACAACAGTGGGCGATAAAAGG
>JASLHQ010000213.1 GCA_030152265.1 Savagea sp. | reverse complement strand
GCAATCGTTAATTTCTCTTCGTCATAAGCGATTGTTGTTTGTTCTGGTTTCGCCTCGCCTTTGCGATGTGCTTGTTTCATCTCGTCTAAAGGAACGTAAATTTTATAGTTTTGGAAAGAATAACCGACGACTCCTGTAATCGGTCCTTCAAACGTATCTCCCGTAGCGACTTCAAAATTACGTCCTGGTCCATTCGGTTCTAAACGGAATTGAATACGGTTAGGATTTTGATTATCTTCTTCTAATAACAGTCCACCATGTAATGTGTCCGTCGATGCACTTTCAAGAACCGTTATAATATCTCCGTGCTCTTGTGGGGCTACTGACTTTACATTTTCAACTTGGACGCGCATCCCTTCTAAACTTTCCCAAAAATCAATCGCATCCGTCTCTGGATTGAACACTTGTAACTGATCGCTATCGATCGCTTGCATCGACATATTTTGTTCATTTAAAATAATCGGTTTCGGTAGTTCGACATCCGATTGAATGACTTCCACATGGCCGCCTCTATCGTCTCGCACATTAATTTGAGTCACTTTCATATCAGTTTCTTGACGATCTGCGAAACCATCAATCGCATATTCATTCACTTGACCTGTAACAGAAACTAAATCACCGATTTGAATCGGCCATTTTTTATTGCCACTATATAAGACGATTCCTTCTGACGTATTTGGATTATCATCTGCTTTATCATCAGGAGTTTGAATATGGTAGTACGTTGCATTATTTAAAGTGAACGTATACGTGACAATTCCTTCGACACCTTCAACCGTTTTCCCTTCAAAAGGAGACGTATGACCTTCCCCTTGAATATCGTGAATTTCTAAACGCTCAGTCACCGTATATTCGAACGTTTTCACTTCACTTTCGCCATTTTCTGCAATGACGATCGCTTTAATTGTCGTGTTTTCTTTAATTTGAATCGGTGCTGTATATTTCGTGCTGTCTTTCGTCGGAGTAGAACCGTCTAACGTATAATAAATCGCTGCATCTTTTGTCGTTGTTGATAATTCGATTGCTGACTCACCGATCAGAACACCGCTATCTCTACTTGCAAATGCAGGTTGAACGATGGAAAGATCGGCAATAATATCTTGCTCGTCGCGCGGAATTATTTGATACGTCGCATCGTATTGTTGAACAATTCCTGTAATCGACTCATACGTATCATCCACCTTTAAATTTAAAACATTATTTTCATCGCGAATTACGAATGGAGTCTTTGTATCGTCGATCGCTGTATAGTTCGCCCAATTTCCACCATCTTCTACAGCGGTGATCGTTACATTGCGAACTTCAACGAGTTGAGACTCATGTGATTCAGCAATATCTGTTCCGACAATTGTTTTCGCTGTCGGCATCGTCGTCGTTTGTTCTTTCTTTACGATTGTTGCGCTGTCTAATTGAAGAAGCCCTTTAAAATCAGCAAGCTCTCCTGTCAATGTCACTTCATCACCTATCGCAACATCTAAATGAGCAGGTCGAACGGCGATGCCGCCCGTCTCATCTTGAATGGCGATTGTATTTTTTAAATTTGCTGTCACAATCCCTCGAATCGTAACCGTCTTACCTAAAGTAGCGTTATGCGCTTCCGCAATCGACAATACTTCCGCTTCTTCAGGAAGTGTCGGTTGTGCAGCTTCGCCATCCATCACATGAGTGCCTAAATGAGTAAATGTATCTATAGAATAGGACTCCCACTCTAGCGTCGGATCAAAGACATCATCGATGATGACATCGCCCGCTGTAATATGACTTTTCCGAACGAGTGTAACATCTTTCCCCCAATTGATTCTTTCCCCTACTTGACCGAAAGAATCAATGACCTTATCCCCCTTCTTCAAGACGAGGGCATCGTCCCCGTTGAAATTCGCCACATTATTCGAGGCTAAATCTCCCTTCTGTTTAATGAGGTCTCCCGATGAATTGTGATAAATAACGAATGTTTTGCCATGGTCTAACTTTCCGCTTAATGCTTGAGTGCCTGTTTTTTCTTTAGCACCATTTGCATATAACTCAAGCGTATACTCTGCTAAATCAATCGTTCCTCCTGTACCGTTGTATAATTCGATTGCTTTATTATTGCTAGACCCTTCTACATACTCTGAAATAAGTAAATCTTCAGCAAGGATAGGTGCACTCGCTACGACCGGCATGGCAGGGATCACCGCTGTTGCGATTAAACTCGTCGCTAAAAACGCATGTAGCGATTTTCTCCATTTATTTTTAATCATCGAATGAATTCTCCTTTTAATCGTTTCTGAAAGTCAACTACCGTGAATTAAAAAATAACTTCGCCAGACACTTGAATACCATCGAATGTAAATCGATCTGTATTCAACTCCGACACATCCAAATCCCCTTCAACGACGATGTTCGTAAATGTCGTATGCTCACTCAAATCTCCTGTAAACGACAAGTTTCCTTTCACTGTGACATGTTCAAAAGAAGCTATGTCCGATATCGCCACTGTCACGTCACCGTTGTACACTTTAGGCGCTTCAGCCGTTCCTGAAAAGTCGTCCGCATCAACTTCTCCACCTGGTAGTTCTACATTCTCGGATACATCCACTATTCTTTGTTCTACTTTCGGGTTGACCGTCTTTAAGCTCGCTACATGGTCGCGTAAATTTTCCCAATCGGAAAGACCGAGGTCGGTAACGCGCCCTTCCGCATACGCCTTTTGGAAGACGTCATACCCGTCTCCACCTTTCGCTGTAAATGCATTCGTTGCTACTGTATATGTTTTTTCATCTTGCACGTCTACATATTGACCATCCGCATTTTTATAAGCGATTGAGACGATTCTTTTGCCCGTCGGTTGAGTCGAATCGAATTGCACTTTAGCGCCAGACACATGTAAGAAGCCGCCGTTTTCCGCAGGGTATTGACCGACACTAATTTCAAAAGCTTGTTTCAACTCAGCACCCGATACGTCCATTGTCGCTAACGTATTTCCGAAAGGTAAAACTGAAATAACTTCACCTACTGTAATCGGACCTGCTGGAATCGCTTCTCGAATCCCGCCACCGTTTTGGAACGCCATGACGACTTTAGCATCATATGTTTTCGCTTTCGCTAACATCCCGTCTGTAATGAGATTACCGAGAGGCGTCTCATTTTTTCGGACACTCGGCTTCGTCACATCACCGCCTGTTCGTGGATTTTCAAGCGTTTGTGTAGCCGTCGCACCCGTCGGTTCATTTTTCACTTTTTCGATTTGCTCAGCGTACTCTTTTAATACTTTCGCAGCTTCTGGATCTTCTTTTTTCTCTCCAATTTTAATTAACTCACCATTATGTGAAACGATGACCCCTTGCCCGTCGAACGTAACATCTAACACACCTAAATGTTCCGCATATTGACCCGCTTGCACGATCAATGTCGGCGCTTCGTGATCATCGATGACGATTGGCTTCGCTAATGTCGAGTGACTATGCCCTCCGACAATGACATCAATGCCTTCTACTGCTTTCGCCAATTCAATATCATTGTCCACATTCGGATTGTCATCATACCCGATATGCGTTAACGCAATGACTTTATTAATGCCCATCTTTTCAAATTCAGCTACCATTTTCTTCGCTTCTTCAATGTAATCTTTAAACTCAATCGCCCCAGGGCTTGAAATATTAGCCGTTTCAGCAGTCGTTAAACCGAAAATTCCGACTTTTTCGCCATTAATTTCTTTCACAATCCCATTATAAATGTGACTATTCTCTGGAGTCGTCGCAATTTTTGTACTGAATAATCCTTCAAACAATGGATCTTTTGAAAAATCAACGTTCGATGAAACGAATGGGAAATTCGCCGCTTGGATGAACTCCTTCAATGCTTGATGCCCTTCTGGAGAAGAACCGAGATCGAACTCATGATTACCGAATGTCATCGCATCGACTTTCATCATATTC
>JASLHQ010000123.1 GCA_030152265.1 Savagea sp. | reverse complement strand
AACATTGCATTAGCATAACGCTCAGCTACGACAGATTTTGTCATTTAGCTTCGCCTGCCTTCACAATCGTTTCTTCAATTAATGCGCGGTTGTCTTCTTCAGAAATTTCTTTCTCAAGAACTTTGCTCGCAGCAAGAACTGAAAGTGAAACGAATTCTTCACGCACTGCAGCGATCGCTTTCTCTTTTGCTGTTGCAATTTCAAGTTCAGCAGAAGATTTCATGCGGTTCACTTCTTCACGGGCACTTTCGATAATTTCTGTCGCCTGTGCTTCGCTTTGTTTACGAGCATTTTCAACAATCGATTGTGCGTTTGCGCCTGCTTCTTGTAAAGCTGCTTTTTGTTCAGCGAGTAACTTCTCTGATTCGAGACGATTTTTCTCAGCTGTTTCGATTTCATTCGCAATTAACTCAGCACGTTGATCCATAACTCCCATGAGCGGTCCCCATGCAAACTTCTTGAGTAACAAGAGTAAGAGGATGAAGAACGTCACAGTAGCGATGATATCACCAGCGTTAATTTTATTGTTTAAAGCTGCTAAAAATTTAGCGTCTGTGTTAGTCGTTAATAGGATGAAGCTATCCAAAATCACGATTGTTTCACTCCCTTCAAGAGCCATTGTTTAATTGTTATATTTACATGTTGTTTCATTACATTTAAAAATGGGTATGCCGTTATAATGGCATAAAGGAATGGCGAAGGACATCGACTTGTGTTGCGTTCTTCGCCATTTGTTTACAATTATTATTTGTTCATTACCATGAACGCTACAACTGTTGCGAAGATTGGAACAACCTCAACTAATGCAACACCGATGAACATTGTTGTTTGTAAGATACCGCGAGCTTCTGGTTGACGTGCGATCCCTTCAACTGTACGTGATACTACTAAACCTGCACCTAAACCTGCACCAAGTGCACCTAAACCGATAGCGATTGCTGCTGCTAAAAGACCAACTGAACCTACCATAGTATTTTTTCCTCCTAGAGAATTTAAGTTTTTTTGTTTATTTGCCCAACTGAACGGGCATTATATGTTTAATGGTCGTCCGCCACTTTGTGTGACATGTACACCATCGACAACATAACGAAAATAAATGACTGGATACCCCCGATAAAGATCGAGAATCCTTGCCACGCCATCCCTGGCAAAATTGCTCCGACAAATCCGAGCGGGCCTGACACCGCAAGTCCTGCGAGTAAGCCGATTAATACTTCCCCTGCGTAAATGTTACCGTAAAGACGAAGACCGAGCGTCAAAGTTGAGGCAAACTCTTCGATAATCTTAAATGGGAACAACAGTGAAATTGGTTTAAAGAAACCTTTTCCGTATCCAAGGAATCCTTTTGTTTTAATACCGTAGTATTGAGTAAGGACGATAATCATAGTAGCTAATGTTAACGTGATGACAGGATCTGCCGTCGGTGATTTCCACCAAAGGTCGCCATTAACATACACGGCCATTGGAAGTCCGAGCACGTTTGCTACGAATAAGAACATAATGAGTGTAATTCCGAGTACGTGGAATTTACCACCCGTCTTCCAGTCCATGTTGCTTTTGATGATTCCTTTTACGAAGTCCATAATCCACTCGAAGAAGTTTTGCATACCTGTAGGTTTCAAAGCTAATTTACGAGTAGAAGCCACAGCGATGACGAATACAATTAAACAAGTGATAAATAACATTAAAATATTGGATAAGTTAAATGTCATTTCGAACATCGTACCTTGAAACGCCGTGAAATTTGGTTCTCCATGTTCCATCTTTTAGTTCACCTCCCTTTACAAAACGATTATCCATCATGTTTTGCGTGGTATACGATGCGCTCTATAATGAGAAGCACATACGGTAGTGCAAAGCCTATGACCGTACTTATGAGGTCGAATTGATTTGGAAACGCCATTGCGAGTGATACTGCCGCAATCGCAGAAATAAACCGTAAAAGTGTTCCGATAGGAGCACCCCGCCTTCCTTCTGCCATCGCTTGATCGAACTTCTTATATCTGCGCACTAACGTCCACATATTATAAAGTCCGAACAACATCCCTAAAATCAACCCTGCAAAAATCGTCTCCCAAGAGGTGAGCGTATATCCGACTGCAAATAGTCCAATGACTGTGAGTCCGATCATAAATTGTTTTTTGACAATTTGACCTAGCTCTTGTTGCATTTCAACAATCCCCCCACTTAACAATAGGAAACGCATTGCTATGGTAAGTATAGAGACTTGACCACCTTACAAAGTTGGCGCAACGTTTGTACAACACCCGGAACCGTTGTTCTTCCTCAACATAATAAAACAGCTGTTTTGCGAACTTTCCGATGCGCTTCACAGTTGTTTCATGTACAAGTAACGATACCTTTATATGTATGTAACGCCATTTTTCCATATCCTTTGTAAGTGTACAATACGAAAAAAATGATGTCAATTGATTCCCGTGAATTTATTCACAAGCAAATGAATCTGTCAAACATATGACAAATTTAAGAAGTTTAAATGAAATTCAAATGCATGTTTTTACATTATATGTACAAATGTTAGAACTAAAGTTTCAGCCACGCTTCTATCCACTTTATAATTAGAGGAATACCAGTGCTTTCTCTCCATTTATTCCGAAATTTAAAATATCGAAAAAGACGTAAATTACTCGTCTTTTTCGATATTTCGTTCGTTATTGTTTGTCTAAATATTGAATTAATGCTTTTACAATTCTTTCAGAAGCATGTCCATCACCATAAGGATTAGACGCATGTGCCATCGCATCATATGCTCGTTGGTCACTCAACAACTCATCTGTCAATTGATAAATCGTATCTTCATCTGTACCAGCGAGCTTTAACGTGCCTGCTTCAATCCCTTCCGGACGCTCTGTCGTATCGCGTAACACGATAACAGGCTTAGCTAAACTTGGCGCTTCCTCTTGAATACCACCCGAATCCGTCAAAATGATGTGCGCCCGAGCTGCAAAGTTATGGAAGTCGAGCACTTCTAACGGTTCGATTAAATGAACACGTTCATTGTTACCGAGCAACTCGTCTGCCACTTCGCGAACGGCTGGGTTCATATGAAGTGGATAAACGATTTGAATGTCATCGTACTTTTCCAGTAAACGATTAATTGCGCGGAACATGTTACGCATCGGATTCCCGAGATTTTCACGACGGTGAGCCGTCAATAAAATCATTTTATCTCCACCGATTTTCTCTAAGATCGGATGCGTATACTCTTCGCGTACCGTCGTTTGTAACGCGTCGATTGCGGTGTTTCCTGTAACGAAAATACGACTTGCATCTTTTCCTTCATTTATCAAGTTTTGAGCGGATTTCTCAGTCGGTGAGAAGTGAAGGTCTGCGAGAACTCCTGTCATTTGACGGTTCATCTCTTCTGGGTACGGTGAATATTTATCCCACGTGCGAAGACCAGCTTCTACGTGCCCGATTGCAATTTGATTGTAGAAAGCCGCGAGACTTCCGATGAAAGTCGTCGCTGTATCTCCGTGAACGAGTACGATATCTGGTTGCGCTTCTTTCATAATGCCGTCCAATCCTTCTAGTCCACGTGTTGCTACGTCGATTAAAGTTTGACGGCTTTTCATAATATTTAAGTCAAAGTCTGGTTCAATTTTAAATGTTTGCAGCACTTGATCTAACATTTCACGGTGTTGCGCTGTTACAGTAACAATCGATTCAATTCGGTCTGAATTTTTTTCTAATTCAAGCACAAGTGGTGCCATCTTAATTGCTTCAGGACGCGTTCCAAAAATCGTCATCACTTTCCATTTTTTAACCAATGATTTCACCCTTATACATTATTTAGTACCGAATAAACGGTCTCCTGCATCTCCTAAACCTGGCACGATATAGCCATCTTCATTTAGCTTTTCATCCATCGCTGCAATGTATACATCTACATCAGGATGTGCTTCTGTTAGTACTTCTACCCCTTCAGGAGCTGCGACGAGGCACATAAATGTAATATTTTTTGCACCGCGCTTCTTAATTGAGTTAATTGCTTCTACCGCTGAACCACCTGTCGCTAACATCGGGTCCACAACGATTAAACGACGCTCTGCCACATCATTTGGAAGCTTCACATAATACTCTACTGGCTTCAATGTTTCTGGATCACGATACAAACCAACGTGTCCGACACGAGCTGCTGGAATTAACTCTAAAATACCTTCTACCATCCCAAGCCCCGCACGTAAAATTGGAATAATTCCTAATTTCTTTCCTGCGATTACGCTAGACTTCGCTGGTCCAATCGGTGTTTCAATTTCAATTTCTTGCAATTGTAAATCTCTTGTAATTTCATATGCCATCAATGTAGCCACTTCATCGACTAGCTCACGGAACTCCTTCGTCCCTGTGTTGACGTCTCGAATATACGTTAATTTGTGTTGAATGAGCGGGTGGTCAAATACGTGCACATTACTCATCATTCATCGCTCCTTTAATTTTTAAAAATGTTTATCCTAGTCATTATAACAGAATGCCACTTGAACTCATATGAATATTACGTGGCAAGTTGTGGTCTGAACAGAAAAAATGCTCGCACTTTTCTGTCATTTCTTCAAGAAAGTAACGAGCATTTATAAATGACTTAATCCACTTTTCGCTTGGACCAAATCGAAGCGATAATCGGTCCGGAAATATTATGCCACACTGCTCCGAATGTGCTAGGTAATGCAGCGAGTGGTCCGAGGTGAGCTGTAGCGAGCGCCACGCCTAGTCCTGAGTTCTGCATGCCGACTTCGATCGATAACGCACGCTGATCGCTTAATGATAAACCGAATACCTTTCCGACATAATAGCCTAAAATTAAGCCGACCCCATTGTGTAAAAATACCGCAAAGAAAATGAGTAGACCTGCTGTCGCAATCGTTTCCTTATTTCCAGATACGACCGCTCCGACGATGACGATAATCGCGACTACTGAAATGAGTGGTACAACAGGCAAGCTTTTATGGACAGCTTTTGGCGCTAACTTCCGCACCGTAATCCCTAAAATAATCGGTACGATGATAACTTGAATAATCATTAAAAACATCGACTTTGCATCGACCGGCATCCATTGTCCTGCTAACCATAATAACAAAAGCGGTGTCATGATCGGCGCTAACAATGTCGAAACAGATGTCATCGTAATCGACAGTGGCACGTTTCCTTTCGCTAAGTAAACCATAACGTTCGATGCAGTACCTCCGGGAACCGACCCTAATAAGACGAGACCTGCCGCAAGTTCAGGCGGTAATCGTAATAAATAAGCGATTCCTAATGCGGCGAGTGGCATCACTAAAAATTGCGCTGCCACACCTAATAAAACAGCGAGCGGACGTGTTAAAACGAGCTTGAAGTCCATCGCACTCAATGTGAGTCCCATACCGAACATGACGATTCCTAACAAAATCGAAATGTACGCCCCTAATGGTAAAAATAAAGAAGGAACTAAATAAGCGACAACCGCCATCACAATGACGAGTACCGCAAAATATTTTCCTGCAAACTGACTAATTCTCCCTAATGTTTTCATTCCCTCAATCCACCTTTATGATTTTCCCAGGATTTAAAATGTTGTTCGGATCAAGTGCTTTTTTAATCAATTTCATAGCATTGTATGCTTCTCCGTGCTCCGCCTCTTGATATTTTTGCTTTCCGATTCCGACGCCGTGCTCCCCTGTACATGTACCATTTTTCGATAAAGCATAATGAACGATGCTCTCATTAAATTGATTTGACAATTCAACCTCTTTTTCATCGTCCATATCGACCATGACGAGCGCATGGAAGTTTCCGTCTCCTACGTGTCCTAAAATTCCTCCGACGAGACCGACTGACTCTAATTGTTCACGCGCGTGATGAATTGCGCCTGATAATTCTGAAATCGGTACGCAGACGTCTGTCACCATCATTTTCTTACCTGGATTCGAGTGAATATACGAGTACGCAAGATTGTGACGCGCTTCCCACAGATGATTACGTGCTGCAGTTTCCGTTTCAAATTGAATACTTTGACAGCCTGCGTCGTTCATCAATTCTGTCGTAAATTCAACGTCTTGTTTCAATCCCGCTTCATTGCCATGGAATTCTAAAAACAATGTCGGCTTTTCTTCAAAATCCATCTCATCATGACGGTTCACTTGACGGATCGATTCCTCATCTACAAGCTCTACACGCGCGATTGGAATTCCTACTTGAAGAACTGTCGTCACTGCTTGAACGGCCTCTTCAATCGTATTAAATGTCGCACGAGCCGCCATCACATGTTCCGGAATACCGTACACACGTAGTGTCAATTTCGTAAAACAACCGAGCGTTCCTTCCGATCCTGCAAACAATCCATTTAAATGATAACCCGATGCCGATTTCGCTGCGAGGCTTCCTGTGTTCATAATTGTTCCGTCTGCTAAGACGACTTCTAAATCACGCACTTGATCACGCATAACGCCGTAACGCACAGTCGTTGTACCACTTGCGTTCGTCGCTACCATTCCACCTAACGTCGCATCTGCTCCTGGATCTACCGAGAAAAATAAACCATGTTTGGCTAATGCTTCATTTAACTCTAAACGCGAAACACCTGGTTCAGCAACGACGAGTAAATCTTCTGGACGAATTTCTAAAATGCGATTCATCAACGAGAAATCAATCGTAATTCCTCCACTGTACGGAATGACATGCGCTTCTAAACTTGAACCTCTTCCGTACGGAGTAACTGGAATACGATGTTCATTCGCATAACGAAGGATCGCACTTACTTCTCCTGTATTTTTCGGGAAGACGACCACTTCTGGCTCTGCTACCTCATGATAAGATTCATCCTGCCCGTGTTGGTGCAAGACTGTTTCGTTCGTACTTACTCGTTCGCTCGATAAGAGCTCTGTCAAATCTTTTACTAATGTCGACATAGAAAATGTCCTCCCTATTTAGATATTTCAGAAAACTATAATAATACAGTATATTGTACATAGTATTTACTTTTCATGCAATGTAAGAATGGACATACAAAAGCCCCGTTCATTCGTAATGAATAAACGGGGCTTCTTTTAATTAAGCGTAAAGTGGGAAACGGTCTGTTAAAGCTTTCACACGCGCACGTGCTTCATCTTTCACCTTTTCATCATTTACATTTTTAAGAACCATCGCGATAATTTCACCGATTTCTTTCATATCATCTTCTTTCATACCACGGCTCGTTACTGCTGGAGTACCGATACGTACACCTGATGTGACGAATGGGCTTTCTGTATCGTATGGAATTGTGTTTTTATTCGTTGTAATTCCTACTTCATCAAGTGCAGCTTCTCCGTCTTTACCTGTTACGCCGAGTGAACGTAAGTTGAGGAGAAGTAAGTGGTTATCCGTACCGCCTGATACGAGATCGATTCCTTCTGCCACTAATGTTTCGCCTAAAACTTTTGCGTTTTTACGAATTTGTTGAATGTATGTTTTGAATTCTGGTTGTAACGCTTCACCGAATGCTACTGCTTTCGCTGCGATGACATGCATTAATGGACCACCTTGAATTCCAGGGAAAATAGACTTGTCAATTTTACGCGCGTTTTCTTCACGACATAAAATGAGACCACCACGTGGACCACGTAATGTTTTATGCGTTGTTGAAGTGACGAAATCTGCGTACGGAACTGGATTCATATGCTCTCCAGCAGCGACTAAACCTGCGATGTGCGCCATGTCTACCATGAAGAGCGCACCTACTTCGTCTGCAATCTCACGGAATTTTACGAAGTCAATTTCACGTGGGTATGCTGAAGCACCGGCTACGATTAATTTTGGCTTGTGCTCTAATGCTTTCGCACGAACGTCTTCATAATCGATCATTTCAGTTTCTTTATCAACACCGTATTCTACGAAGTTGTACAATTCTCCTGAGAAGTTCACCGGGCTACCGTGTGTTAAGTGACCACCGTGTGATAAATTCATACCGAGCACTGTATCACCTGGCTCGAGAACTGCAAAGTATACAGCCATGTTCGCTTGTGCACCTGAGTGTGGTTGAACGTTCGCATGTTCTGCTCCGAAAATTTCTTTCAAACGATCGCGCGCAATATCTTCCGCTACGTCTACGTGCTCACAACCACCGTAGTAACGTTTTCCAGGATAACCTTCAGCATATTTATTCGTTAAATACGAACCTTGTGCTTCCATTACCGCTTCTGATACGAAGTTTTCTGATGCGATTAATTCAATGTTTGATTGTTGACGATTTTTCTCCGCCATAATCGCTTCATAAATCGCTGCGTCCGTGCGCTTTACATTACTTAAATCCATTCCGTCATTCTCCTTTTTGTTTACATTCTTTTTTTAAAAATGATGAACTTTCGGTTTCTGAGTTGATTGTACCATAATTAAATGAAAAATGTATCTCTTTTTTGTGAATTCACGAACGATACTTCGCTCGAACGCCTCCGATTAATTTAGGGCGTGTTGTGGCGGCTGTCGTAATCGCTTCTCCTACTTGGCGAATCGATGTACGAATCGGTACCGCAACCGCTTTTAAATGCATGCCGATCAATGTTTGTCCGATATCAATTCCTGCATGCGCGACAAGTTGTTCTACGACGACTGCATCTTCTAAATGTTCGTAAGCGTAAGCAGACATCGAGCCACCTGCTTCCCTCGTCGGATAAACAGAAAGTGACTCAAGTCCGAAATGTTCCGCCGCGCGACGTTCGACCGTCAAAGCTCGGTTAATATGTTCGCATCCTTGAAAAGCGAGAAAAACTTCATGCTTTTTGGCGAATTGTTGAAGTGGACGGAATAGAGATTCGCCTACTTCTAATACTCCCGCTGTTCCAATTTGCTCTCCGATCACTTCCGATGTTGAACAGCCGACGACGAAAAACGTATTTTTTTGTAACGGTGCTTGCTCAGCGAATTCCGCTAACAATTGTTCCAGTTGTGAAGAATATAATTGTAATGCGTCCACACAATCCCTCCTTACTGTTGTTCAATTGCTGTAATTTTTTCAATTCGACGTTCGTGACGTCCTCCTTCGAACTCTGTCGTTAACCATGTTTTCACAATATCACGTGCTAATGCTCCACCGATTACACGGCCGCCCATTGCGATAATATTTGAATCGTTATGTTCACGTGTCGCGTGCGCTGTATATACGTCATGTACGAGCGCACAACGGATGCCTTCTACTTTGTTCGCTGCGATCGACATTCCGATTCCAGTTCCACACACTAAAATACCGCGATCATAAGTACCATTCGCAACGCCTTCCGCTACTGGCTTCGCATAATCTGGATAATCGACTGAATCATCCGTTTCTGGGCCTAAATCGACATAATCTAATTCCATCTCTTTTAATAATTCGATAAGTTCCTTGCGTAATGCATTACCACCGTGATCTGATGCGATTGCTACTTTCATGTAAACTGCCTTCTTTCTATAATATTATTGAATTAATTTTACCATATATACAACGGGCTTAACAGTTATCTCTCATCCATTTTAAATTGATGGATGAGCGCATCCAATTGCTTCGCTTCTGATTCTAAACGTTCCGCTATATCACGAATCGCATGAGCATTCTTTTGCTGATAACGTGTTGAATCTGTAACATGTTCTGTATTCGCTGCTGTTTGTTCCGCAATCGCAACGACTGTTTGAATTTCTTCAGTACTCGATTCAACATATTCTGTTTGTTCATCAACGATAGACGTAATCGCCATCACTCGATTGGCCATACCTCGGACATTTTGAGACATCTGCTGCATCGCTAATTCCGCTTCTGTAGCTCGTTTCGTTTCAGCTGTTGCAAGTTCGCTTTGTTCACTCATCCTTTGAACAATTTCATCCACTGTTCCTTGAACTTCATCCACAAGTTGGACGATGCTCGTTACAGAACGTTGACTCTCATCAGCGAGTTTACGCACTTCTTCAGCGACGACCGCAAATCCTGCACCATGCTCACCAGCGCGCGCAGCTTCAATAGATGCGTTTAAAGCGAGTAAATTCGTCTGCTCTGCTATTGCGCCGACGAGATCAACAATATCAACGATACGGTGCATTTGTTCATCGAGACGCCGAGTCACTCGCTGTGACGTTTCACTATTTTCCCCGATATATGAAATACTCTCCACTAAACGTTCTACAACTTCTCCTGTTTCAGTTAAAGATTGTAAAACTCCTCGCACTTCTTCAGCTGTACTTTGCGCTTCTTCATTCACTAAATTAGCGCTCATACGGACTCGCTCTAGTTGTTCGCTCGCTTCTTGAATCGCATGAGCTGTCGATTCTGCTCCTTTCGAAATTTCTTCCACCATACGTTCCACTTCATTTGCCTGTCGCAACGATTCATTCGTTCCTTCTGCCAAATAACGTGACGTATCAATCGTCGCCTCAGATACTTTCGTAATGCGCTCGATCATCGAACGTAAATTGATGACGACACGCTCAAAAGAACGCGCCACTTCAACAATTTCATCCTCTCCCCTTGGGACAGGAATTTTTGTACCAATTTCATGATTCGCTACACGCTCTGCAGCCTCGGACAAATCCATTAATGGCTTCGTTAAAACTCGACTAAATAATGCCGCTAAAATCGCAGACCAGATGATTCCGAATAAAAAAGTAACCGCCTGGAAAATGCCGAATGGAATGTTGGGAAAATATAACGGCCTTAACCAACTGATCCAAACTGCACTCGATGTGTAAGTGACAATCGCTAACACTGTAACAAATACGACGAGCTTCATACGTAAGCCTTTCATCTTCATTGTCCTCCTATCTTTTGATTTAATCGTTCAATGTAAGTAGCCAACTGTTGAAATGTCGCTTCATACATGTCATAAGTTCCTCCGTAAGGATCTTGAATATCTTGTCCGTTATGCTCTACAAAGGAAGCTAACGTTTCTATCTTTTCTTTCGCTTCAGGATAAAGAATATGCAGGTGATCCCGGTGACTTTGTGTCATCGTCAACACATAACTCGCCCATTCAATCAATTCTGGACTTACCATTTGAGATGTTAAAGTATATGGATAATTGTGCTTTTGCACTAGAGCATGTGCATGCTCTGACATCGGAATTCCATCTTGCGTAAAAATACCTGCCGACTGTACATTCACCCCTGGCAAATTTTTAGCGCGTAAAATCGCTTCTGCCATCGGGCTACGACAAGTGTTCCCCGTACAAATGAATAAAATATTCAAATCGCTCACTCCTTTACTTACTAGTAAGTATACGTCACTCTTTAAGAAAAGAAAAAGAACAGTGTGTTAAAGTTTTTTGAATGTTTTTACATTAAATGCTATCGTATGAATTAAAAAGGAGTGTTCTCGATGCCTATTTACAACAAATTAGTACGTGATCGCATCCCTGAAATTATCGAAGCGACTGGGAAGTCTTTCACAATTGAAACATTGAACGAAGAACAATATCTCATCGAACTAAAGAGAAAACTGCACGAGGAGTTAAAGGAGTTTGAAGAAGCCGAAACACAAACAGATGCATTAGAAGAGCTTGCAGACTTATTAGAGCTCGTCCACGCAGCAGCTCGCGCACTCGGTTCAACCCCTGCTCAACTCGAACATATCCGTATTCAGAAAGAAGAGGCTCGCGGTGCTTTTCACGAAAGACTATTTTTAATCGAGGTTGAAGATGACTAAACTGGCGCTCATTACAAAGCAGCTACAATCGCATTTAATCGAAGCGATGACGGAAGCGAATACGATCTATTTCGTCGTCGCTTTCATTCAAAAAAGCGGTGTGCAACTCATCATCTCTCATTTAAAAGAAGCGAGCCGACGCGGAGCTGAAATTAAAATACTCGTCGGAGACTATTTATACATTACGAATCCTGACGCACTTCAACTATTAATCGATGAACTACCCGAAGCCGAAATTCGTCTATTCGAAAGTAAAGGTCGATCTTTTCATCCGAAGGCTTACTTATTCAGGTATGAAACGACTTGCCAAACATTCATCGGCTCGTCTAATTTGTCGAAAAGTGCTTTAACGACAGGGATTGAATGGAATGTTCATACGGAATTGCGCATCGACGCACCATTTTTTGAGCGAGCGGTCGATCAATTTTTACAACTGTTTTTTCATGAACAGACCATTTCATTACATAAGCTCACTTTAGAAAATTATCGAAGTAACTATGAACGAGCGAATGCGACATATAATTTAAGTACTCAAGTAGAAGCTGATGACTTCATAGTCGATTTTTCGCCTATCATTTCCGAGGAAATAATGACAGACTACGAACTTTCACCTAGGCCTGCGCAACAACTAGCGCTTGAAGCTCTGCAAACGATGCGCGAAGAACAATACGATAAAGCACTCGTCATTATGGCGACCGGTTTAGGAAAAACATATTTAGCCGCTTTTTTCGCTCGTTCATTTAAACGTGTTTTATTTATCGCACATCGTGAACAATTGCTTCACCAAGCGAAACAATCTTTTAAAAACATTTTTCCCAATGATGAGATGAGCATTTTTGATGGCAATCATAAAGAAAAAGAAGGACGATTCGTATTTGCTTCCATCTTTACTTTATCCGCTCACTATCACTTACAGCAATTCGAACGAGACACTTTCGACTTAATCGTCATCGACGAATTTCATCATGCGACGGCAATGAGTTATGAACGTGTTCTGAATTATTTCAAACCACAGTTTTTGCTCGGCATTACTGCCACTCCTGATCGATTAGACAATCAAGATGTATACGCCTTATGTGACGGGAATGTTGCCATTTCGATTCACTTTATCGATGCCATTCGACAAGGTTGGCTATCGCCTTTTCACTATATCGGAGTGCGTGACCCGATCGACTATGCAACGATTGAATGGCGGGCAAATCGCTATGACGAATCACAATTACTATCTGCTCAACTGAGAGAGGAGTACGCTAAAACTGCTTTACGAGAGTGGCAAAAGTATAAACAGCATCGCACGATTGTCTTCTGTTCATCTGTCGCTCAAGCGCTCGCCATGAGTCAATATTTCAACGACGCTAATTATCGTACGGTCGCACTGCACGGAGATTCAACGATTGCTGAACGAAGAACGATGATCGAACGACTTCATCTCGGAGAGCTCGATGCTATTTTCACAGTGAATTTATTCAATGAAGGCGTCGACATTCCACTCGTCGACACTTTACTCTTTTTAAGACCGACGGAATCGCTCGCCGTATTCACTCAACAAATCGGACGTGGATTGCGTCTCGCTGAAGGTAAAAGTCACTGTGTCATCATCGACTTAATCGGAAACTATCGAAAAGCAGATGCAAAGCTCGCCGTATTTTCGCAAGACCAAACGATTCCGACTTCGTTCGTCGCGAGTGATTTCCATTTACCACCAGATTGTCATATCGAATTCGATACAGAAGTGATTGACTTACTTCAAATATTGCGAACGAAGCGCTCTCCAAGAAAACAACGTGCACTGGATGCGTTACGACAACTCCGACTCGAACTCGGAAAAACACCGACGTACTTACAATTTCATTTAAAAGCAGATGTCGACTCTAAAATTGTTCGAGAACAGTTTAAAACGTATCCGCAATTTTTAGGGTATGCGCAATTGTTAAATGAAATAGAGCGACAAACGTTAACGAAATTTGAGCAATGGTTTCAGACGTTGACGACGACGAAGATGACGAAAAGTTACAAACTCATCGTCGTGCTCGCTATGTTACAAAGAGGAGAAAGAAATTGGTACAAGCCGATTACATTGCAAGAAATCGCGCCGTTTTTTCATCGTTATTTAATGGCGAAAAATTACCGTTGGCAAACGGATCTATCCGACAAGCAAGGAGAAGCACTTCAACAGTACAATGAGCAAAAAATCGTCCAATTATTAAAACAAATGCCGATTCGTGCTTGGACAAACTCCTATACGGAAGCGAAATGGGACGGCGAACAGTTTTCATTCTCCTTTCAACCGACAGAAGAAGAACAGCGAATCTTATTTAATTGGACGCATCAAATATGCGAATATCGACTGCACACATACTTTGAAAGAAAGAGTAAAATAAACTTTTAAACGCCTAAAGATTTAGTGGAATGAATCCTTCTACTAAATCTTTTTTCTATAACGAAAAACCTTTTACTTTCCAATTTCGTTCCATTACAATAGAGTATTGTTACAAGTTTATTGCAAATTGATTTCAATTATATTTCAAACAAACTTTACTTTTTCAATAGACGTCAAATATACGATAGTACAGTCGTGTACTATTTTTAGAAGAAGGTGAACCTTTTGTGATGACGAAAGAAGAGAAGTTCGCATTTGTGGAACAATTCGTCATGGATTATCGACATGTGCATTACCGCATCGCGTATAGCTATGTTAAAAATGAACAAAATGCACTCGATATCGTACAAGAAGCGACTTTAAAAGCATTGCGATCCATTCAAAAATTAGATGAAATTCAATATTTAAAAACTTGGTTTTATCGAATTTTAGTGAATACAGCGCTCGATTTTTTACGGAAGCATCAACGAGTCACCGTGATGGAAGATGATACTTTGCACTTTTTACTTCCAAGTGAAGAAAATGAAGTGACCAATTTTGATTTGTTAGAAGCGATTGATCGCTTATCTCCTATCCATCGCACTGTCATCGTATTGCGTTTTCTAGAAGATTTAAAATTAGAAGAAATCGCCGCGGTGACAGATACGAATGTGAACACCGTAAAAACTCGTCTATATGCCGCTTTAAAAAAGCTTCGACTCGATATAGGAGAGGAGTATTTATAAATTATGAATCGGATGAATGATTATCGTCAATCGTATGATGACATCCCAATTCCACCCGAACTCGATAAACGCTTGCGCGACACGATCGCTCAAGCTCAACGAGAACAAAGACGCTATAAACGAATGAAACGTTGGATGTTTTCACTCGTCGCATTATTCGTCATTTGGATCAGCTCTTTAAATGTGAGCCCTCAATTCGCTCAAGCGATGGCTGCAGTACCAGGGTTTCAATCAATCGTTTCTGCTTTAACGATTCATGAAATCGTCGTAGAACAAAATACGTACGAAGCGCATATTGAAACTCCTACCGTTACAAACATTACAGATCCAGAACTTGAACAAGTGCTCAATGCTAAATATATTGCGGAAAGTGAAGCGCTCTACGATTCATTTGAGAAGAAACTTGTCGAAATGGAAGACGCTGGTGGCGGACATTTAGCTGTTGACTCTAAAGTAGAAGTCATTACAGATACCGATATTTTATTCGTATTATCTCGAAGCTACTCTGAAACTCAAGGCTCTTCCTCTTATGAAATTGAGTACGATAATGTCGATAAACAGTTAGGCGTCGTTTTAACTTTGCCTAGTTTATTTATCAATGATGAGTACATTGATCGAATTAACGAATATATCGTGCATTATTTAGAAGACGAACAAGCCATATCGATTAACCCTGAGCAAAAACCTTTACCACTCATTGATGCGGAGCAACAATTTTTTATTTCGAATAACAAAACATTAAACATTTCATTTGATAAATATGAAATTACAGCGGGAGCTTACGGGCCGATTACGATCGAAATTCCAACGTCTCTCATCAACGATTTATTAGTTAGCCATCGTTACATCCAATAAAAAAAGCGTGGACGACAAAATCTTTCTTTCAAAGACTTTGAACGTTCACGCTATTTTCATGCAATTCTAATCGTATTTTGTTGATTCGTGACGGCATGCAATACGCTAAGAGCCGCTAAATAACTCGTTTTCGGATTCGCTGGCATCGGGTCATTTTCAATAATTGTCGTCATTTTACCGAACGTACCGTCCGCTTCAATTGTATGTGTGTTTTTTTCAGCATGTGGATCAGCGAGCACTCTCACTTTCGTACGCTCCGTCCCTACTCCTGCAAGCGATAAGGCAATCGCCACATTCATATTGCGCGGGAATTGTGCGATCGCTTCTTCTGCCGACCCTTCAAAGATCACTTCTACTTCTGTAAGTGGTGTCGCTCGCTCTGGCAAGGCACTCGGTGGTTTACGCGTCGTCAATTGTACACTTTTTAATTCATTTAAAGCATGGGCAGATTGAATCGCATCTAATCCACCGATTGCGCCTGACGGAATGAAAAGTGCCGTTCCATATTGGCGAGCTAACGTTTCGAATGAGTCGCGCACTTCTCTTTTTCCTAACACACCGATACTGCTTAAAATTAACGATTTCCCCGCACGAATGACAGCCTCTCCATACTGCTCAATCGTTTCAATCGTACTCGTTTCCACGACATAATCGAACGGTTGCTGGACAAACTGTTCGATATTATGAACGACTTCAATTCCTTTTCGAGCTAACGTTTCCACTTGATCTGTTCGACTTGTTAACACATGGGTCACTCGAATATCTTCCCGTTCTTGAAGGGCTTCTACGAGAAAAGAGCCGATATTCCCGTATCCGATTAAACCTATTTTCATATTTTTCACCCTTTCTTCTCTTCTATCGTAACGCATTTTCATCATTTTCACGAATGAAAAAATGCCACCGACAAAATGGTCGATGGCACTCTATGAAAACTACTTATTTAATTGTTCCAACCATATCTTTCGCTACTACGTACTTATCGAACTCTTCTTCTGTAAGGAGTCCTGTCGCAAGTGCAGCTTCTTTTAAAGTTGAACCATTTTTATGTGCTGTTTTTGCGATTTTCGCTGCGTTTTCATATCCGATGTATGGGTTTAACGCTGTGACGAGCATGAGTGAGTTTTCTACTTTGCTTTCGATTTCTTCGAGGTTTGGCTCGATTCCGACCGCACAGTTATCGTTAAAGCTCATCATTCCATCTGCTAACAGTTTTACAGACTGTAGGAAATTGTAAATGATAACTGGCTTGTAAACGTTCAACTCAAAGTTACCTTGGCTCGCTGCGAATCCGATCGCTGCGTCATTCCCCATCACTTGAGCAACGACCATCGTCAATGCTTCTGATTGTGTCGGGTTCACTTTACCTGGCATAATTGATGAACCTGGCTCATTTTCTGGAATTGTAATTTCGCCAATTCCTGAACGCGGACCGCTCGCTAACCAACGAACGTCGTTTGCGATTTTCATTAAGTCGCCTGCAAGTGCTTTTAATGCGCCATGAACGTATACTACTTCATCATAGCTCGTTAATGAGTGGAATTTGTTTGGAGCTGAAGCGAATTCAACACCTGTTGATTTTGAAATTTCTTCTGCTACTTTTTCGCCGAATCCTTCTGGTGCGTTTAAACCAGTTCCGACTGCTGTTCCACCGATTGCGAGGTCTTTTAACATTTCGACAGATTGTGTAATCATTTCTTCTGAACGCTCAACCATACGGCGCCATCCACTAATCTCTTGTCCGAGTGTAAGTGGTGTCGCATCTTGTAAGTGTGTACGACCAATTTTTACGATCTCTTTAAAGTCTTCTTCTTTTTGTAACAATGTTTTCTTGAATACTTCAAGCGCTGGGATTAAATCTTCTTGAACAGCAAGCACTGCTGAAACGTGAAGTGCTGTTGGGAATGTATCGTTCGAGCTTTGTGATTTGTTCACATCGTCGTTCGGGTGTAGACGCTCTTCTTCGCCCCACTCTTCTAACAACTGGTTACCGCGATTTGCGAGTACTTCGTTCATGTTCATGTTCGACTGCGTACCGCTACCTGTTTGCCAAACGACAAGTGGGAAATGCTCGTCCCATTTACCTGCAATGACTTCTTCCGCTGCCGTTACAATCGCTTTCGTTTTCGCATCTGATAAATTACCGAATGCGTTGCTTGCGAGTGCTGCTGATTTTTTCAAATGAGCAAATGCACGGATTACTCCTAAAGGAATGCGCTCTCCACCAATTTTGAAGTTTTGTTTACTTCGTTGTGTTTGAGCACCCCATAATTTGTCTGCAGGCACCTTCACTTCTCCAAATGTGTCATGTTCAATACGATATTCCATTTTTTCGTCACCTCTTTATTATGATAAAAAAGACTTATACTACCATCATAAGCTCCATTTCGTTTTTTTGAAATGAAAAGACTTATTCAAATAGTAGATGGCTAGACATTTGCATTATAACATTTATATGATGTAGAGTCGCTCTTTATCTTTTAGATGACAATTTTTTGAATGCCGGCAATATAAAATGTAATGAAAGCAAAAATTGTACATGCGAGCATGATGATTGCCATCGGAATCGCGCTCATCTCTCCCATAATTCCGACGAGCGGAGAAACGAAAGCGCCTCCTACGAATGGGACTAATCCGAGAAATGCCGAAGCACTTCCGACATCTTTTTCTTGTAGATTCATCGCAATTGAAAAGCTTGTCGTCGATACAGAACCGACACAAGAAACGATAAGAAATAAAGAGAATGCAAGTAGAGCGAGAGGACCTTCTATCCATACTGTAAAACATAATAAAAACGCTCCGATTAAAGCTACATATAAAGACAATTGCAATATTTTAGACTCTGCCATTCGAGACGATAAATGGCCAGCTGCTTGTGCTGCTAATATAATGCCAATACCATTTAAGGCGAAAAATAACGAAAATTGGAATTCCGTCACACCATAAATTTTCTGAAGAACGAATGGAGAACCCGCAATATACGCAAACATTGCGGTCATAATGAATCCTTGTGTTAAAGAAATACTTAAAAATGTGCGGTCGCGCATTAGCTTTCCAAATGTTTTAACGACGCCAAAGACGCCCCCTGTTGAACGTTTTTCATGATGCAATGTTTCTGGTAGTCCAAAAAAGACACCGATTAACATGAGTAAACCGATCAATCCTAACACGTGGAAAATCCCTTGCCACGGAATAAATTGCAAAATAAATCCACCAAAAATCGGAGCTAATATCGGAGCCGCTCCGTTTACAAGCGACAGTAACGCTACGAACTTCGTTAATTCTTTCTCACTGTACATATCACGCGCAGAAGCCCTTGCAATAACAATACCTGCCGCTCCTGTAAACCCTTGAATAAAACGTAAAACGATAAAGACATAAATATTCGGACTAAACGCACTTAAAAAAGAAGCGAGTGCATATCCGATTAATGTAAACAGCAGTGGTTTACGACGACCGTGAACATCACTATACGGACCGAACACGATTTGTCCGAAACCTAAACCTAACAAACAAGCTGTTAAACTCATTTGTACGAGCGATGTCGACGTTCCGAGATCAGACCCGATTTCAGGAAGGGCGGGCAAATACATATCCATTGATAAAGGACCGAACGCTGTTAAAGAACCTAAAATTAAAATGAGCCAGACGCGCATCATCACGTTCTTCTCATCCGGTTTATAAATTTTCTCCATACAAATCCCCCTTTAATTGAAAATCATTCTCAAATATAAAATTGATTATACCACGAACTATTCCATCTAAGCATAATGTGCTCACAACATAAAAACGCCACAGCTTTATACTGTGACGTTCATCCTTTACATATTTGTGCGCATCGCTTCAATAATATCGATTTTCGTCGCTTTTTTCGCTGGACGGAAGCCAGAAATAATTGCGACCGCTATGCTGATCGTTGATGCGATCAAAATGAGTGGCAAAGTAATCGTCGAAAATGTAATGCCTGCATCTACAACTCCTTCATCTTTCGTCGCAAACTCTAAAATGAGTGGGAGTAATTGATTCGCTAAGAAACTGACTACGTATGAAATGATAATCGCAATCGCTGTACCGAGCACCCCAATCCAAGCACTTTCCATAATGAATAAGCGTTGAATTAATTTTGGACTCATTCCGAGTGCTTTCATCACGCCAATTTCACGCGTACGCTCCGTTACAGCCATCGTCATCGTATTGAAAATACCGATCGATGCGATCAATACAGCAATCGTCCCTACAAAGACGAGCCCCATTTTAAACGCTGTGAAAAATAAATCGAATTGTTCAATTTCATCTAATACCGAATACGTACTGTAACCGAGGGCTTCGATTTCTGTCTTTAAATCTTTGACGACATCCGC
>JASLHQ010000071.1 GCA_030152265.1 Savagea sp. | reverse complement strand
GCGAGTGCCCCGATAATCGCAAGGATCGTCAACGTATGATGGATATTCCATTTTTCCACCGCTTCAGGCTGTTCTAATTTACGAATCGGCTCTTTCGGTTCTACTTGCTTGCGATACGTAATAAATACAGCGATAAACAATCCGATAATCATGGCAGCTCCTGGGAAAAGCATAGCTACTGAAACTGTCGACTTCGCAATTGGCATTCCGTTATCGTCCATCGCTTCTTTAATTAAAGTTTGATACAGAAGTCCGTAACCGACGGGTATTGTAATGTACGGAAACTTCAAGCCGAATGTTAAAGCGCTCGCTACTGCACGACGATCAATTTTCATCTCATTGAATACGTGAAGTAATGGCGGAATTAAAATCGGAATGAATGCGATATGAACGGGAATTAAGTTTTGTGAAAAACTCGCAATGAACGCGAGCATTAAAATGAGTGCAAAACGGCGATTCGGAAACACTTTTCTTAAAAATTGAACGAGCAGTGACATGATGCCAGATAGTCCTATCATGACCGCGAACATCCCGAGTAAGACGTAACTGAGTGCCGTTCCTGACTTATCTCCCATTCCATTCACCATCAATGTCGTCGCGTCACTAATTGGGATTCCTGCAACGAGTCCAGCTGTTAATGATGCGAAGATGAGTGAGAAAATGACATTAACTCGCAATAAACTTAAAACGAGCATGACGATGACACTAATTAATACGGCATTCATTTTTATTCCCCCTTTTACTTTAGTGCTTTACTAGACTAAATTATAACATAACTCTTTTTCATGTCTATTCTTTTTTGGAAATTATCGTATAATGTAGAGAGAATAAGAAATTAGAACTAAAGAGGTGGGGACATATGTTAAAAAAAGGGTGGATTGTCGCTAGTTTACTCGTTCTCAGCGCTTGTTCCAATACGACGAACGAAGCGACAAAAGTTTCAACTCCAGTTCAAGAAGAAGTCACTGTGGACGAGACAACTGAAAAGGAAATCGCCATGAAAGCACTTGAAAATGAAGATTGGTATGCAGCGCGCAACGCTTTTGAAAAAGCACATGAAGCGAAACCGAGCGCTGAAACCGAAACGTGGATCGAACAATTAACGCATTTAATCGATGCTGAAAAGTCTCTGGAAATGGAACAGTATGACGAGGCAAAAAAACAACTTGAAGCGATTCAACATCCAAAATTACAAACGATTGTAAAAGCAAAAATTGCAACACTGCCCGTAGAGCAGCCGAAGCCTGCCGCAGTATCACCGACACCAAAACCTGTCGAAAAGCCGAAATCATATTTATCACGATCTGAACAACAACGTTTACTCGACGAAGCGGATCGTTGGGCGAGCGAACAATATGACGCCCTTCCTTCAAGTGCTTCCATGGCAGACTACCGCGAAATTCAATACGAACATTATCAAAAAGTTGACGCGCAATTAAATGGAATTTATCAAGTACTTCGCCAAAACTTGCCTGATGCAGAGTTTAAAGCGTTACAACAGACACAACGTCAATGGATTAAAGATCGCGACGCTTACGCTGAATCTCAAGCGAAAATTGCGGAAGGTGGCACAGCAGCGAATGACATTTACAATGGTGCCCTTTTAGAATATACGACGTGGCGCATTGAAGAATGGATTGACAAATATTCAGGCAATTAAAGCGTACTTCTCTCTCATTAAAAACATTTCAAATTTCATAGGCAAAAAAGAGCAACGCGTGAAGAGAAAGTAGCTTTTCTTCACGTGTTGCTCGTCTTCCCTTGAAATCGCTATCCATTTCATGGAAAATGTCGAAAGGGAGGGAAATAAAAGATGAAAAAAATCATGAGCATCAGCTTACTTGCCCTACTACTCGTCGCCTGTTCTTCTCCAACAAATGAAGCGACAAAAGTACAATCTACAATGGGTGAAGAAAAAGAAAATGAACAAAAGACTTCCGAACCGTCAGAAGAAGTCAATGAAAAAGAAGCGACAACTCCAAAACAGGAGGAACTGCCGAAAGAAGAACAACAACCAAGCGCTCTTTTATCGACAGAAGAGCAAATGAAACGATTAAAAGAAGCGCGCCAAACAGCGGAACAAGCGTATGCCGCAGTACAAACGAGTAATGATTTAACACCATATCGAGAAGTTCAGTTCGAACATTCCACAAAAGTCGACGCACAGCTCAACGATATTTACAAAATTCTTGAAGAGCAACTTCCTGAGACAGACTTTCAAGCTTTACAGCAACAGCAACGTCAATGGTTAGAAGATCGCGAGGCCTATGCGAACAAAGTGGCAGAACCTGCCGCTGGAACACGGGGAGTCAGTGACTTATACAATGAAGGCATTCTTGAATACACCGAACAACGAATTGAAGAATGGATTCAGACATACGGAGATTAAATAAAGCAAACCCCGTACCGAACGATTAAACGTCGGAGTACGGGGTTTGCTTATTGACCGATGACTGAATCGATGAATGTTTGCACTGTTTCATCACTGTCGATTAACGCTTGACGAGAAGATTCAATACGGTCTTCGTATTCCCAAGTCTCAGTTACAATTTCTTCTTCCTCATCTTCAGGCACTGTATTTAACCATTGCAAATAGCTTTGAACAGCCTCGATATATTGTTGTTTCACTTGTGCATTTTCTTGAATATGTTTCAACAATTGTTGCGCCTTTTTATCTTTCGGCTGTTCATACGTTTCAGCGTATGCGACGATTGTCTTACTTTCCTCATATAAATCTTCCACACGACTTTCAAACATTTCAGACGTGACGAGACCTGCTTCGACATCTTGTTCGATCTGGTCAAGCTCCACCCAAATCGCATCGTACGGGATACCGACATGTTCAATTAAATCGTCATTCACTTTCATAAATTCATCACTGTTCCCACAAGCGACGAGTACGACACTTAATACTAGTACTCCGATTAAACGTTTCACTTCATTCCTCCTCATTTTGCACTGCGAATATAAAAGCTGCTAAATAATGCGACGACACACCATTTTTCTTCCACAGTGAGCGCTTCATTAAGCGTGACATAATATACTTCAGAATAAGACTCGAATGCTGGTTTGATCGCATGTTTGAAGCGTCCGTATCGGTGTTGCGCAATAAAAGTTCCATCTGGCTTTCGCAAATCGATATCCCCTGCTGCAGACTTTTCTTTCACTTCCGCCAACACTCCTCCTAAGCACACAAGCTGTCCTTGCTTTTTTAATAAGCTGTCCATTATTCGTTCGTCGTAAGTCCCGAGCAATTCTCCTTCAGCATCAAATATTTCGACCTCGGCTCGCTTCACATTTTGAGACATGCGGAAGGCTGCGACGACGCCTGTTTCGTCGACAATTTCATACGTGACGGGAACGAATAATCCACGTTGCGCCGCATCCGAAAAACTTCGCAACCCTTTCGATGATGTAGAACCCGCTACACGGATCGTAAATAAAATACGACCGTCCGCATCCACATTAAGCCATTCGCGCGTCCATTGCATTTTCGGGATAAAAATGAGCTCGGACAATGACGCGATATCGAACGGGCCATACTCCTCTTGAATATGAGCACTCGCTTGCTTAAGATAATAATTCCCAAAAAGGAAACTGACTAAACCGAGTGGCAAAGCAACGGTCCAAACGTCCATCTTTTGTTCAAGCGGAAGTGGTGTAAAATATAGAATCCCCGCAATCATCAAACTAAGCATCCCGATAAATCGAGACACGCGCCCCATTTTTTGCTGATTTCTTTTCATCTAATCTGTTCCCTCTTCATTCATATGAAGAGCGGTTTTCAATTGCGCAATGTAACGTTCGCGTAATTCAGCAGGTTCAATTTGGTCAATCGACCCTGCATATTGAACGAGCCAATAAAAAATACTTTGCTGACTCGTTTCGATACGCACTTGGAAATGTTCCTCGTCGAGCGGACGAATTTCAACATCCTCTCCGAAAAAGTCGATGACCGGGCCTAATATTGAACATTTACAACGAAAACGAATCGGCTCAGATGTTCCACCGAACATGAACACTTGATTGCGCGTGTACGTATGAATATCAAAGTCTGTCGGCAACGGGTCAA
>JASLHQ010000060.1 GCA_030152265.1 Savagea sp. | reverse complement strand
AAAGATGATGAGGTAGATAGGTCTCGGGTGGAAGTGTGGCGACATACGGAGCTGAGAGATACTAATCGATCGAGGACTTAACCTATAAATACGTATGAAACAGTAATCGTTGTAGAAATGTTAGTTTTATTCAGTTTTGAATGAATGAATTCATTCAACATAAGTTTGGTGACGATGGCAAAGAGGTCACACCTGTTCCCATACCGAACACAGTAGTTAAGCTCTTTAGCGCCGATGGTAATTGGGGGTATCCCCCTGTGAGAGTAGGACGTTGCCAAGCAATTAAAACACGATGATTCCATCGTGTTTTTTTATTTGTTTGAATGAATCCGTTTACATTTAAGGTATTCGACTTTCGCTACTTGACAATCTTCGCAACGGTTGTTAATCTTTTAATAATATTCAATTGTAGGAGGAATTTTGAAATGTGGGAAACTAAATTTTCACGAGAAGGTTTAACATTTGATGACGTGCTTTTAATTCCAGGAGCATCTGAAGTATTACCGAAAGATGTATCTTTATCTGTCAAATTAACAGATAAAATTCAGTTAAACATTCCGATTATTAGTGCTGGTATGGATACTGTTACTGAATCGCGTATGGCGATTGCAATGGCACGTCAAGGTGGATTAGGCGTCATCCATAAAAATATGAGCATTGAAGAGCAAGCAGAGCAAGTTGTCACAGTTAAACGCTCTGAAAATGGGGTTATTACGAATCCTTTCTTTTTAACACCAGAACATCAAGTGTATGATGCTGAACATTTAATGGGCAAATATCGTATTTCTGGAGTTCCAATCGTAGACACAATGGAAAATAAAAAGTTGGTAGGAATTATTACGAACCGCGACTTACGTTTCATTCAAGATTATTCGACAGAAATTAATGATGTTATGACGAAAGAAAATTTAGTGACGGCTCCAGTAGGTACGACATTAGATGACGCAGAGAAAATTTTACAACAATACCGCATTGAAAAATTACCAATCGTTGATAATGATGGAATCTTACAAGGATTAATCACTATTAAAGATATTGAAAAAGTAATCGAATACCCTTCCGCTGCGAAAGATGAACAAGGCCGTTTACTTGTTGGCGCTGCAGTTGGTGTAACTTCTGATACGATGACACGTGTAGAAAAACTCGTTGAAGCAGAAGTAGACTTGATTGTCATCGACACGGCACATGGACATTCAAAAGGTGTAATTGACATGGTCGGTCAAATCCGTCAAACTTATCCGGAGTTAGCGATTGTGGCAGGTAACGTTGCGACAGGTGAAGCGACGAAAGCTCTTTACGAAGCAGGAGCAGATATTGTTAAAGTTGGAATTGGTCCAGGATCTATTTGTACGACACGTGTTGTAGCAGGTGTTGGAATGCCACAAATTTCAGCAATTTATGATTGTGCGGGTGTAGCACGTGAATATGGTAAAACAATTATTGCTGACGGTGGAATTAAATATTCAGGCGATATCGTAAAAGCACTTGCAGCAGGTGGCCATGTGGTCATGCTTGGTAGCTTATTAGCTGGTACGACAGAAAGTCCTGGAGGTACAGAAATTTACCAAGGTCGTCGTTTTAAAGTGTATCGTGGGATGGGATCAGTTTCAGCAATGGAACAAGGTTCAAAAGATCGTTATTTCCAGGATGATGCGAAAAAATTAGTTCCAGAAGGTATCGAAGGCCGTATGCCATATAAAGGGCCTTTAGCAGATACGGTTCATCAATTAGTTGGTGGAATCCGTGCAGGAATGGGATATTGTGGAACTGGTGATTTGCGTACGTTACGTGAGGAAGCACAATTCGTTCGTATGACAGGTGCAGGACTTCGTGAAAGCCATCCTCACCAAGTTCAAATTACGAAAGAAGCTCCAAACTATTCAATTTCATAAACAAATTCCAGCACCCGGCGATTTTTCGTCAGGGTGCTTTTTTGAAAGGAGAATCGTTTATGATTCCAAAATGGTGGGTAGGCATGATCCTATCAATTAGTTTATTGTTTTATCCTACGATGGTAGGAGCAGAGGAAGAGTTTAGTTCTGAATCGACAAGTGATAGTTCATTATTAATTGACACACATACGGGTACAATTTTAGAAGCGACGAATATTGATGAAGTGCGCGGAATTGCGCAAATAAGTAAATGGATGACATTGTACATTGTGTTGCAGCAATTAGAGGACGGTCAATTAACGAAAGACCAAATGTATGAAGTGTCCGATTACGTAGCCGCTGTTTCAGAAGAAGCGTCTTTTTTTGATATTCCTTTTGAAGCAGGCACGCAATTATCAGTTGAACAATTGTATGATGCTTTAACGATTACGCAATCGACTGCCGCAAGTGTGGCATTTGCTGAAATAATTGATGGTTCTGAAGCAGCTTTCGTGAAACGGATGAATGAGGTAGCGAAAGAATTACAACTTGAGCAAACTTTATTTACGAACGCTTCCGGAGAAAATGGTGAGTTGTTAATACGTATGGGAAGTGATATTGAAAATGCAGAAAGTGAATCTGTTGGAACTGCACGTTCTTTAGGGGAATTGATGTATTATACGTATCAACTTTATCCGTTACTCGGAGATGATATGAGCCGCATGGAATTACAATGGAATGATATGACGTACGAAAACCGCAATAGTATGTTGGAAGGCAAGCTTCATGAAATATCGTATATCGACAGTGCGATGATCGGTGAGAGTAATTTAGCGGGATTCTCTTTAGTCGCTTCAGGAAAACGTGGGAAGCAACGTTTAATCGCTGTTCTTTTAGATAGTAAAACAGATGGAGTCCGTTCTGAATTAGCACGATATGACATTGTGAAACAATTGATGGATGATGTGTTTTTACAATATACCGATTTAGAAGTTGTTCAAGAAGGTGCACAAATTAAAAATTATGAAACGTATCCTGTTTTGCGTGGCACAAAAAAGAAAGTGGATATTATCGCTTCAGAATCGATTCGTACGCTTCTTCCTAATGATTCTGAGAGAGAAGCTCATGTGGAAGTTACCTATTCTTTAAAGGAGCCGTTAGAAGCTCCTGTGAAGGCAGGAACAGTCGTAGGGTATGCATATATTACATACGATGATAAGCAAGAATACAATTACATCGTGGATAAAAGTCATTATGTTACACTCGTCACAGCAGAAGATGTCACTATGACGAGTTCATTTCGATTATTTTTCCAAGGGATTGGTGTTTTCTTTAAAGATTGGTGGACGGTGACAACGCAATTTCTAAAGTGATAGGCCCCAACTTCGCCATAAAGTGTGAATCGCGTTTTCGATTTGATCATTTGGGATTCCACCGAATCCAAGTAAGAAAGTAGGGCGTTGCTCGGTACGTTGCACATAGTATTGAGAAATGCCGATGAGTCGGATATTTTGTTTCTGAGCTAATGACAATAAGTGCTTTTCTGTTCGGTCGTCCTCTAATTGAATCATGACGTGCATCCCTGCGTGTTCTCCGAAAAATGTAAGCTTAGGCGATAAAGTAGAAAGAGTGTCGATGACTGTTTGCATTTTACGTTTATAAACCGTTCGCATTCGGTTTAAATGTCTGGCGAAATGGCCGTTTTTCATGAAGCGTGCGACAATTTGTTGGTCGAAGCGTGGTACGGTCGCTGCGTATTGAATGACGTCATATTTAAACGTTTCATATAGCGCAGGAGGTAGTACCATGTAAGCCATACGTAGAGAAGGCATGAAGGCTTTAGAGAAAGTACTCATATAAATGACCTTTCCATGCTGATCTAAGCTTTTTAAAGCAGGAATCGGTCGCCCGCTGTAACGAAATTCACTATCGTAATCATCTTCAACAATAAAGCGTTCTTTTCGAGCATATGCCCAATTTAATAAAGTTGCTTTGCGTGAAGCGGATAAAACGGCTCCTGTCGGGAATTGATGAGAAGGTGTGACGAATGCAGCGGTCGCCTCACTCTGAAGGAGTTGCTCGACAATCATTCCATCTTGGTCGACATCAATCGGCACAATCGGATGGTGGTGATGTTCAAACACAGGATGCATTTGTAAATAACCTGGATTTTCAATTGCGAAGAGAGATTGATTCCCTAACATACGCAATAAAAGAGCCATGAGTTGTTCTGTTCCTGAACCGATAATGATTTGTTCAGGGGTGCAATGTACACCACGTGAGTGTGCGATGTATTGCGCGATTTCAGAACGCAATTCAACATCACCTTGAGGATGTCCGAGCTGTAGTAAGTCTTGATAGGAGGCGTCGATAATTTCTTTCGCATACTTGCGCCACGTCGCAAAGGGAAATTCGCTCGTATCAATCGTACCTGGAGAAAAATCGTAATCGTAAGAAGGACGTTCCTGTTCTAAAGAAGGAGCGATTGTGATAGGAGCGCTGACGGGAGTAAGTTCGTCGATTTGTTCTACAAAAAAGCCTCGTCGCGCTTCAGATCGGATATATCCTTCTGCGTGTAATTGTGCGTAAGCGAGTTCAATCGTCGTTTGACTCACTTCTAAAAAACTGGCTAATTTGCGTTTCGAAGGAAGCTTATCGCCTGGCTTGAGTTCATTATCTGTAATTTTAGTTCGAATTTGTTCGTAAATTTGTTCATATAAAGGTTGTTCATTTTTTTGAAGTTCAATAAATAAAAATTCCATTCAACCCCTCCTATCTGACCTGGTTAAATACTTATTAACTGGTCATTTTAATGTGGTCAAATTTCATTATACTAAAGTTAATGAAAGAAAGGGGAATCATTATGGTTGAATGGAAAAAAGGCGGCGTCATTATGGACGTCATTAACGCAGAACAAGCAAAAATTGCAGAGGCAGCAGGGGCAGTAGCGGTTATGGCATTAGAACGTGTCCCTTCAGATATTCGTAAAGCAGGGGGCGTTGCTCGTATGGCAAACCCGAGCATCGTGGAAGAAGTGCAAGCAGCAGTTTCAATTCCGGTTATGGCAAAATGCCGTATCGGACATATTTCAGAAGCGCGTACGTTAGAAGCGATGAATGTCGATTATATCGATGAAAGTGAAGTATTAACGCCGGCAGACGAAGAGTTCCACTTATTGAAAAGCGAATATAAAGTACCTTTCGTATGTGGTGCACGTAATTTAGGGGAAGCGACACGTCGATTAGGCGAAGGGGCGCAAATGCTTCGTACGAAAGGTGAACCTGGAACAGGAAACATCGTAGAAGCGGTTCGTCACTTACGTGAAATTAATGCGCATGTGAAAAAAATCGTCGGTATGAATGACGATGAATTAATGACAGAAGCGCGTGATCTCGGAGCACCTTATGAAATTTTAAAACAAATTAAAGAAGCAGGTCGCTTACCGGTCACAAACTATGCAGCAGGTGGCGTCGCAACACCAGCGGATGCAGCGCTCATGATGGAATTAGGAGCGGACGGTGTATTCGTAGGTTCAGGTATTTTCAAATCAGAAAACCCTGAAAAATTTGCGCGTGCAATCGTTGAAGCGACAGCAAACTATCAAGATTATCAATTAATTGCGGAACTTTCAAAAGGACTTGGCGAGCCGATGAAAGGGATCGAAATGTCTGAATTAACAGGTTCAGATTTAATGGCGAACCGCAGTAAATAACAATTATTTTTAAGGCGATTTCTCATTATTGAGGAATCGTCTTTTTTTGTTTGTCGTTCCATAGCACCATTTCAAAAATTAATTGAAAGATTTTTCAGAAAATACTTGTAAGTTCTTTTGGGTTGTTTTATGATATAAAAAAGATTTTGTGAGGGAGAGTTGTTTATGAAAGAGGGATTTATTGACGTCTACCGGGGAGAATATGTGGAAAGTAAGCACCGTGTACATATTGCGGTCGTCGATTTCGAAGGAAAAGTGTTGTGCCAAGTCGGAGATATTGAGCAATTTGTATTTGGGCGATCTTCAATGAAACCGATTCAAGCTTTATCTTTAATCGAGTCAGGGGCAGCGGATACGTATCAGTTTTCCGAGGCGGACATATCATTAGCTTGCGCTTCACATAATGGGGAAGCACAACATACAGAACGAGTGCATGAAATATTAGGTCGTCTTCATTTAACAACGGACGATTTAAGATGTGGTACCCATGCGCCACGGTGGGATGAAGCGTACCGGAAAATTATTTTAGAACATCGAGAAATTACACAAGAATATAACAACTGTTCAGGAAAGCATAGCGGCATGTTAGCGACGACTCTCCAGATGAAAGCGGATACAAACGATTACTATAAAATTGAACATCCGGTCCAACAACATGTTTTACAAATTGTAAGTGACATGACGGAAATTCCGAAAGAAGAAGTGAGACTCGGTGTAGATGGTTGTGGTTTACCTGTTCACGCTGTTCCGCTAAAAAATTTAGCGCTCGCTTTTGCCAAATTAGCGCAACCGAAATTATTACCGGAAGCACGACAAGAAGCGATTTATCGAGTGACAAACTCCATGATGCATGAGCCAGCCATGGTAGGAGGGACAGAGCGATTCTGCACAGACTTCATGCGAGTGATGGATGGTGCGATGTTCGGTAAAGCAGGTGCGGAAGGCGTGTACTGTGTCGGAGTGAAAGAGCGAGGAATCGGTATTGCGTTAAAAGTAGAAGATGGTAATGGAAGAGCGACTTCTACTGGAACACTTGAAGTGTTAAAGCAATTAGAACTCATTTCAGACGAGCAACTTCAACAGTTGGATCAGTATGTGCATACCGAAATATTAAATGGACGAAAAGAAGTTGTAGGGAAACTCGTTCCACGTTTTCAGTTGGAATGTGCAAATATAAAATAGGGTAAGGGAGAATGGTCTATGAAAAAAGCATATGTACGTTTTGGTTTATTGCTCGTTTTAATTTTTAGTTTAGTAGCTTGTTCTGGGGGCGAAGAAGGGGAAAAAGAAGTAAAGAAAGTAGATAAAGCGAATAAAGATGTGACAATTGCAGTGAGTGCCACATTAACAGGAATGGATCCCCACGATACGAACGATACATTGTCAAATTCTGTTCAAAAAACGATGATCGAAGGATTAGTCGGATTTGATGAAGAAATGAATGTCATTCCGGTTTTAGCAGAGTCTTATGAATCGAATGAAGAAGCGACAGAGTTTACGTTCAAATTACGTGAAGGAATTGAGTTCCATGATGGAACACCATTCAATGCCGAAGCAGTAAAAGTGAATTTCGAGCGTGTAGCGAATCCAGAAAACGGATTAAAACGCCAAAGTTTATACGGATTAATCGATACAATTGAAATTATTTCTGACTATGAAGTGAAA
>JASLHQ010000030.1 GCA_030152265.1 Savagea sp. | reverse complement strand
GACATTTAACGACGTGCCGAACAACGCAAAATATAGTGAAGAAATTCATATTTTATCGCAGCTCGGTGTCGCAAAAGGATATGTATCTACAAATACATTTAAACCGAATGATTCAGTGAAGCGTAATCACTTTGCATCATTCGTCGATCGTGCGTTACGAGCGGTACAAAAATAATATAGAAAACGTCATTCCTATGTATAATGAGGGAATGACGTTTTTTTATGAAAATTGTTTAAAATAAAGGGAATGGTGGAAATGATGAATAAGGAAGAAAGAGGAGGAAGCACAATGGCGAAACATAAAAAACAAAATACGATGATGAACAATGTAGTGAAAGCAGCAGAAACAGCGATTACATTATACGCGGTTCAAGATGTTGCGAAGCAGAAAGAATTTAAAGTTGGGAATAAATTAATTTGGACACCAGTCGTCACATTCGGAAAATTCGTCGGACCGGCTGCTTACTTTTTGTTCGGTAAAAAAACAAAATAGAGGGAACTCTCCTCTAAAATGAATTCGTATAAACAAAACTCATGCAACCAGTTTTCGGTATTTTACCGAGGGCTGGTTGCATGAGTTTAAGTTGAACTTAGAGTTTGTTTAAGATAAACGTTTCAGACTGCAAGTAAAAATGAAACGATTGAATATGAAGGAAGTGCAGATTTATTATTAAAAAGTGCTTATACTGTGTTCATGAGTATAGACATTCATATTTTTAAAAAATTCATTCTTTATAAAAAAACACCCCAGCCCTGCAAATGGTAGCGGGGAAAGAAGTTACTCGAATGAATAAAAAAACCTTAAACGTTATAGTATAAACGTTTAAGGTTCTTTTTAAAGTATGATTCCGACTGGGCTCGAACCAGCGACCTCTACCCTGTCAAGGTAGCGCTCTCCCAGCTGAGCTACGGAATCAAAGTTCTGGGATGGCTTCATCTGAAGCACAATTTATATATTAACACAGCTTTATTTAAAAGTAAACACCTAAATGAAAACAAAAGAAGAAAAATGTTGAAAAGCTTACATTGTTACATTTTAGTGAAAAAATTAAGAATGAAAGATGAATTTTATGATGAAAATACTACATGACACTTCAACAATTATGGTATTGTAGGAAACGATTATATGAATTGAGGTGGCGAAATGTCAAAGAAAATGATGATGACGAATGAATTTCAACGCGAGTGGGTGGAACGTTTAGAAGCACAGACAGAAGCATTTAAAGAACATCGTGCAGAAAACGACCGCAATTCTTCATTCCCGAAACGTAACGTAGCACAATTAGTGGAAATGGGCTATACACGTCTTCCGATGGAGAAAGCACTCGGTGAGAATGACATGACGATGCGTGATTTCGTATCGTTTCAAGAGACGATCGGTGCGATGGATAGCGCGACTGCTTTGTCGATTGGTTGGCATCAAGGAATTTCAGGTGAGATTTTCGATAAAAAATTGTGGAACGATGAAATGACGCATTTTTTAGCAGATGAAATTCGAAACGGTGCTCTCATTAACCGCGCATTGAGTGAGGCGGCGACAGGAAGCCCGACACGCGGTGGAAAGCCCGGAACAGTAGCAGTACGTACAGAAAATGGATGGAAAATTGACGGACGTAAATCGTTTACGACGATGTCTCCTGTCCTCACATATTTCCTCGTTTCTGCATGGGTTGAAGAACAACAACAGGTCGGCACATTCCTCGTACCGAAAGCGGCGGAAGGTGTAACGGTCATTGAAACGTGGGATATGCTCGGAATGCGAGCGACAGAAAGCCATGACTTACTGTTAGAACATGTAGAAATTCCAGATGACTATTATGTAGAGCGCGATCCGAAAAGCCGTAACGATGCATTGAATCCGTGGTCACTCCACATTCCAGCATGTTACTTAGGTATCGCACAAGCGGCGCGTGATGAAGCGCTTCGTTTCGCTGTGACGTATCAACCGAACAGCATTAATACACCGATTTGCGAGTTACCGAACGTCCAACAACATATCGGGCAAATGGATATTGAACTGATGCAAATGCGTCATTTATTGTACGGAGTAGCAGATATTTTAGATGATGATGCACGTAAAGGAAATGTGACGACTGAAATGGCCGTTGCGAAATATACGGTGACGAACGGTGCGCTTTCTGTCGTAGACCGTGCGATGCGTTTAGTCGGTGCGCGCAGTTTGCAAATGTCGAATCCGCTTCAACAAATGTATCGCGACGTGCGCGCTGGGCTTCATAACCCACCGATGGACGATATGACGATTGCGAATACAGCAAAAGCGGCAATTGCGGAGATGAAAGACATACTTGGTTAAACGACTCGTCGTCACCGGATATCGTCCCCATGAACTCGGAATTTTTAACGAAACGCATCCAGGGGTAACCATCATTAAAGAAGCACTGCGTCAACAGTTGTTAGCCCAGCTCGATGAAGGGTTAGAATGGGTCATCGTGAGCGGCCAACTCGGTGTAGAAGCTTGGACGTGTGATGTCGTGCGAGAATTGAAGGAAGAATACCCGCATTTAAAATATGCGGTACTCCTACCGTTTCAAGGCCAAGAAGAACGTTGGAATGAAACGAATAAAGCGAAATTTGAAGAGATGGTATTGAAGGCGGACTTTTCCACATATTTAACGAATCGGCCGTATGCAGGACCGTGGCAATTTCAAAAGAAAGATGAGTTTTTATTCGAAAATTCGGACGGGATTTTATTCGTGTATGATGAAGAGAATGAAGGTT
>JASLHQ010000242.1 GCA_030152265.1 Savagea sp. | reverse complement strand
TTTCAAAACCAAATTCAAAACGGCTCTTCTCTCCAAGATACAGCTGTGCAAGAAATGGAATTTGAATTTCATCTAAAAGAAGAAGTCATTCCTTTTTATATCGAAGAACCTCATATTATTTTCAGTCGAGAAGAAGAACTTTTCATTAGTGAACTCACTTATTCGTTAAACCCCATATTTGAACAAGCAATTGTATATGAACCTTAAAATCCCCATCCGAGACGATTTTAGTCGTCAGATGAGGATTTTTTCGTTTAATAAATCGCAATCGGTCCGTACGGGCCTTCGATCACTTCAATTTTCGTTTCAAAAATGGACGTTAAAATTTCAGGGTCCATAATTTCTTCCACTGTTCCATAAGCCGCAATTTGGCCGTCTTTCATCGCACAAATGCGGTCAGAATATTTCGCCGCAAAGTTAATATCATGCATGACGATCACAATCGTCCGCCCGAACTCTTGAGCAGCAGCGCGTAAATGTTCCATCATTTGTACGGAACGTGCGATGTCTAAGTTATTGAGCGGCTCATCTAATAAGACATATTCCGTCTCTTGGCAAAGGACCATCGCAACATACGCACGCTGTCTTTGTCCACCTGACAACTCATCCAAATAACGATTTTCTAATTCCGTTAAATCTAAAAAATCGATATACTTCGAAATAATCGCTTCATCTTCTTTTGTCAATCGGCCATCCGAATAAGGAAAACGTCCAAAACCGACGAGTTGACGAACGCTCAGCCGCGTAACGAAATGATTTTCTTGGCGTAAAATCGTAATAATTTTCGCTAAGTCTTTCGATTTCGAAGAGCCGATATCCATATTCGCAACTGCAATTTGCCCCTCATCGATCGACAATAAACGACCGATCATCATTAATGTCGTCGACTTCCCTGCTCCGTTCGGACCGATTAACGAAGTGAACCCTGCTTTCGGAATTTCGATATTTAACGGACCGATTTTCACTTTTTCTGTATATTGTTTTTGAACTTCTGTAAGTTTGATCATAGCGACCTCTTCCTTAATACGACAATTAAAAAGATAACCCCACCGAATAACTCAATGATGACAGATACGACGGCTTGTGAATCGAAGACGTGATACATTAAAAAATAAGCAGTCGTTAAAATACCGAATGCGAGTGCTAATGCCATCGGAAATATGTAGCGATGATCGTACGTTGGCGCCGCTTGGTAACTTAACGTCGCTACTAAAAATCCGTAAAATGTTAACGGCCCGATGAGCGATGTTGAAATGGACATAAGTACCGCAACGAGTACGAGAATGTAAATGATGCTCGCTTGATAGTTCATCCCGAACGTCGTCGCCACATCACGACCGAGCGATAACACATTTAACTTTCGTGCAAACAAAAATAATAAAATCGCAATGACGATAATGATTGGAATGACGATTGGAAAATATGAAGAATCAGCATTGTTCACAGAACCGAGTAAACGAGCTTGCAATAAATCGAACTCGGACGGTGCGAGCAATTTTCGCATGAATGTCGATACTGAACTTAAACCCGTTCCAATAATGATGCCGACGAGCAACATTAACTGCAAATCGCCATACTTTCCTGATAAAAGCCATCCGTACAAAATTAAACTCATACATACCATTAACACGACTTGGAATAAATAAGAACCGATTCCGACGAAATTAATGAGCGCTCCTGCCCCGAAGAAAAAGATCGTCCCCGTTTGAATGACCGAATAGAGCGCTTCAAAACCGAGTAAAGACGGTGTGATAATGCGGTTATTCGTCACCGATTGAAACGATACGGTCGCTAAACTGTGACAAACGGCGGCGATCAACATCGCAATGAGTGCATCGACCCTTCTCATAACGACTGGAATGAAAGAAGGTGAGCTCACAGGGACCGGATTGTTATAGACGAGCAATCCGTAAGATGCGACGAGTCCTAATGCAATTAAGGTCAGGAGGATCATCCAATACCGGCGCGCATCTTTTTTCGTACGAAATGCTTTCGCAGAACGATTCGACTCATGTCGCTCAGAAGGCATCGCAATATGTTCATGCTTCGTTGAATAATGAATTGTACTCATGATACCCTCCTCGTTTTTCTTTGTCGTAATAAAATGACGATAAAGACGACAGCACCCATCGTTCCTAAAATTAAGGATACCGGCACTTCAAATGGCATAATAATCGTCCGGGAAATAATATCAGATACCATGATCGTTCCCATACCGATGACGCACACCCACGGTAAATTCGTCCGCAAATCATCGCCTCTAAAGAGCGACACGATATTCGGCACAATGAGTCCGAGAAACGGTAAATTCCCAATGACGGCTGCGACGACTCCGACCGCGACCGCAATTAATGCATTCGCTAATAAAATTAACCCGTTGTAATTAACCCCTAAACTCGTCGAAATATCTTCTCCTAAGCCAGCTAAAGTCAATTTGTTCGCATAAATGAAAATTAAAATCGTGACGATGACGATGATCCATAAATATTCATAACGCCCGACTTGAACCGAGGTGAAAGAACCGACGAACCAGTTCTCTACAACTTGCGACATTTGGAAAAACAAACCTAAAAATGTCGAAATCGATGAAATGACCGCTCCTAACATTAAACCGATAATCGGTACGATTAACGATGAACGTAAACGAACGCGGCGCAAAAATAAAAAGAAAATCATCGTTCCGATGAACGAAAATAAAATAGCGCCAGACATACGAAGAACTAAACTCGGTGCAGGGACGAGCAAGTAGACGAGCAACAGTCCGAGACCAGCCCATTCAATCGTTCCTGTCGTCGTCGGCTCAACGAAGCGGTTTTGTGTAATGAGTTGCATGACGAGTCCTGCCATCGCCATCGCCGCTCCCGTTAAAATGAGCGCAATCGTTCGCGGAACTCGCGTAATGAAGAACATTTCCCAACCATCTTCTTGGCCTCGAATGTCGTATACACCTGTAAATAATGAAATGACTGCCAAAATACTAACCACGAATATGGCTAGTATGAAGGATTTCGTCCATATTTTACTCTGTTTAGAATACTGGAGTTGAGCGTTTTGCCCAACTCCAGCGATCGCATGTTTTCGCACGATTCGTTAACTCCTTTGCACTACTTTCCTAAAGAATCCGCCATGTTTTGGAAAATCTTCATAAATGTTTGTAGTGATTCGTTTGTGTACGTATCTGCTGGTGCGTATAATACGTGTTTTTCTGTAATAGCTGTTGTATTTTGTAAAGCTGGTGAATTTTCAATAACATCTTTTGCTGGCACAGCATCTTCTACTGAACTAACTGCTGCATCGCGGTCTAAAACGAAAATCCAATCTGGATTACTTTGCGCAATCGCTTCAACAGACACTTCATCTCCTTGGTGATCTGCTGATGTGTTTTTCACTTCTAATGCTGGTACCCAACCGAAAATGTC
>JASLHQ010000148.1 GCA_030152265.1 Savagea sp. | reverse complement strand
AGGCGTAGCCAAGTATTGCTACCGCAGCTAGCGCGAGCCAGAGCGGGTTCGGTTGAAGTAATAAGTTTAAGAGTAAGAGAAATGGGATGCCGAGTGAGATTCGGACATTGCGTCGTCTCGTTTTTTTACTGATGCCGTTTTCTTCATGACAAACGGGGCATGTAACGGTTGGCTTTAATGTAAAGCTTTGGCGAATGGCTTCTTTTTTCGAAAAGGTATGATGGCAATGAGCACATTGTGTCATTTTGTTACCTCCTTTCAAATGTTTGATATACTCATTGTACTAAAAGGTTATCCAAATGTAAAAAAAAGGATTTGTTTCTATGACTTTACAGAAAAAAGTAATGACAGCGGTCATCGGTTTGTTGTTGTTGACGTTACTCATCATCGGGAGTGTCAGTCAATGGCTCGTGACGCGCAGTGTGGAAGAAGATGCGGGTAATAAAGCGATGCATGCCGCGTCAGTCATTTCGGAAGACCAGGCGATTATTCAAGCGATGACAGAGCGCGATCAACCGAAATTAGATGAATTAGCCCGTCGTTATGAACATGTTTTACAAGCGGATTATGTCGTTATCGGGGATGAGCGAGGGATTCGGTATGCCCATCCGTTGAAAGAACGGATCGGATTGCCGATGATTGGCGACGATAATGAACGCGCTTTAGAGTTAGGGGAGTCTTACATTTCACGTAAAGAAGGGTCGCTCGGATTCGCCATTCGGGGAAAATCAGCGATTCATAATGAATCAGGCGATATTATCGGCGTCATTTCGGTCGGTTTTTTAGTCGATTCTTTTGAAAGTGTCATCGGGAAGCAACGTCTCGTTTTATGGGGCATGATTGCGATTTTATTTGTGATCGGAAGTATCGTATCGTATTTGCTTTCACATCATATTAAGCGACTATTGCTCAATTTAGAGCCGAAAGAAATTAGTCGTCAGTTGATGGAGCGCGATGCCATTATGCGCTCGACACGGGAAGGAATTATCGCTTATGATGCTGATGGACAGTATACGTTCATGAATGATTCCGCGAAAAGACTTTGCGAAGAAGCGGGCGTTCGTCAACCGGAGACGTTTTTACGAAAAAATCAAGAGAAGCGAAAAGATGAAATTGTAACATATGGCGATGTCAGCTTTATCGTCAATGAGCGGTATATAGAAGAAGGGGAGCGCGTGGCAGGGTACGTCGTCACATTGCGTAAAAAGACAGACCTTGAATTACTGACGCTCGAAATGCAACAATTACAAGCGTACACACATTTATTGCGCGCGCAAACACATGAATTTAAAAATCGTTTGCACACATTGCTCGGCTTAATGCAATTGCAAAAATGGGAAGAAGCGGAACGCTATATTCAAACATTGTTTGAAAATAGTGTAACGGAACAACGCACGGTTGAATCGCATATTCAAGATCCGTACATTCAAAGTTTATTACTAGGAAAATTAGAATATGCGAAAGAATGGAAAGTCGACGTGCAAATTGACGAAGCGAGTCATTTAGCTCCGCTACCACAATGGCTCGTCCCGAAGATGATCACAATAGTAGGCAATACGCTCGACAATGCGATTGAGGCAGCGAGTGAAAGTGAAGAAGCGTATGTCACGTGTTACATGAAAGAGACGGAAGAAGAATGGTATATCGAATTTATCGATTCGGGATTCGGTTTTCCGGATGAACTCGATGTGACGCAAGAAGGAGTGTCTGAAAAAGGAGAACATCGTGGTTACGGCATTCCAGCAGTTTTAACGATGCTCGCATCTTGTGAAGGTGAGTTGACGACGGAACGTTTCCAAGGGGAGACGATTGTGACAATTACGATTCCGAAAGGAGAGAAAGTATGAACGTACTCATTTTAGATGACGATTACCGCGTCGCGATGATTCATGAAGCGTATGTCAAACGTTACATCCCTCACGCGACGTGTGAAGTCTTTTATCAAGTGGAGGCATTTTTACACCATGTGCAACGATCGGAGCGCACGTATGATTTATTGTTGCTCGATTTATTTTTACCGCATACGCACGGCTTCCATATGATTCAACAGTTGCGCGAAACACATCCTGAAACGGATATTATCGTCATTACAGCAGCGAACGATCAAGCGTCAATTTTAGAAGCGAAACGTTGGGGCGTGCTCGATTACATGACGAAGCCTGTTTCGGAAGAGCGCTTGAAAGAAAGTTTTCAGTGGTTTGTCGAATGGAAGGCGAAAGTGAAGCACCAAGAACAATGGACGCAATCATTCATTGATGAAATTTTTCATTTCAATGTGCAGTCAACGAGAGAAGCGGTCTCTTTACCGAAAGGCATTCAAGAAGAGACGCTCGCCATTATTTTAAAAAATATCGAGATGCAAAAGACACCACAAACAGCATCGGAAGTCGCAGCGAGTGTCGATTTAAGTCGCTCGACAGTGAGACGATATTTAGAATATTTAGTAGAGGAAGAACGACTCGCGGTCGACTTAGACTATCAATCGATCGGACGGCCGCGGAGGGTATATGTGATGCGTGAACAAAAAGAACAAAAAGGGAAATAAGAAAAAAATAAAGACACTCCTTCATTTTCTGATAAATTAAAAACATTGATGAAAGCGGTATCAATATATTTGAAGGAGTGAAACATATGTTAAGTTGGATTGGATTTTTAGCAATTGTCGTCATCGTGACGATTTTAATACGAGGGAAGACGACACCGATTATTCCACTCGTTTTAGTACCGATCATTGCAGCGTTAATCGCTGGATTTACATTTTCAGATATCGGTGAATTTTTCTCAGCAGGAATGAGTTCCGTATTAAACGTGGCGATCATGTTTATTTTCGCCATCATTTTCTTCGGGATTATGCAAGATGTCGGGTTATTCGATCCGATCATCGATAAAATTGTGAAAGCGACACATGGGAATGTCGTACTCATTAGCGTAGGAACGGTATTTATCGCGATGATTGCACAATTAGACGGCTCAGGTGCTTCGACATTTTTAATTACGATTCCAGCACTTTTACCTTTATATCGTCAAATGAAAATGAGTCCGTATTTATTATTGTTATTCATCGCTGGAAGTGCAGGGATTATGAATATGCTTCCGTGGGCAGGACCTTTAGGGAGAGCAGCGACGGTATTGGAAGTGGATGTCACAGAACTTTGGAAGCCACTCATTCCGATTCAAGTGATCGGTATGCTCGTAATGGCAGCGCTCGCATTTTATTTAGGAAAACGTGAACAGCGCCGTATTATTAAACAATACGGAAGCTTAGAACAAGCGATTGCGACGAAAGTCGATTCGTTTTTAGGGGAAGAAGTAGAAAGCGCTTCCGAACAAGTGGAAGTTGTGGCAACAGAACAGAAGCGTCGTATGTACGTATGGAATTTATTGTTGACGGTTCTTGTCATCGGTGTGCTCGTTGCGAACATTTTACCAGCAGGTTTAGCCTTTATGTCGGGAACAGCAATCGCATTGCTCATGAACTTCCGGTCAGCTAAATTGCAAGGAGAAACGATTCAACGTCACGCACCGAACGCCTTGACGATGGCATCGATCATTTTAGCGGCAGGAACATTTTTAGGAATTTTAAATGGAACGGGTATGTTGACGTCGATTGCGGAAGATATGGTCAGCATTTTACCGAGCGCTGTTTCGTCACAAATTCATATCATTATCGGTTTGTTAGGAATGCCGTTTGAGTTGTTATTAAATACGGATGCGTATTATTACGGCTTACTCCCGGTCGTCGAACAAATCGCCTCGACATTCGGAACGGCTCCAGAGGCAACGGCGTACGCGATGATTGTCGGAAATATTGTTGGAACATTTATCAGCCCATTTTCACCAGCATTATGGATGGGGCTCGGGCTTGCAGGAGCGGAACTTGGAAAACATATTAAATATTCATTTTTCTGGTTATGGGGTGTGACCCTCGTCCTCCTCGGTGTCGCTTTTACACTCGGATTATTTTAATACGTAAAAAGATAACGTTCGCTTCGGCGGACGTTATTTTTTTGAAAAAATAGTGGAGAAAGGGGCGCAATTTTTCAGGAGAGGAATAAGTAGCATAAAAAATGGAACGTTTCTCTTCCGTTAATTGTATAGTAAGTGAAAGGGGAGAAAACTAGTGAATCAAGGATTTTTCTGGTCATCGATGACGACGATGATCATCGGTTTTGTTATTTTAATGATCGTCATCCCGATGGATCGTCGGTACGTTGTACGAAAAAAAGAGAAGTACTTTAAAAAAATTGATTATGCTAAAACGACTATTTATTTAAAGTGGACGGCATTTGATACGCTTACGCTCCTGTTAGCTTTGTATACGATCGCTTGTACGTCGATATTGAATTACATGATAAGTAAAGGGATGACGATTGAGAGAAGTAATGTGCAGTTTTTAATAGGTCAAACACAAACGTGGACAGTCGTGACTCTCGTTTATTTTTTATTTCGCTTAACGGTGACATTGAAGTCGATTGAAGCGCAACGAAATTCGAAGGAATATGAAGATGACGCTTGAAGAGATGATGTGCGCTTGGCAAAATGGGGATGAAGAAGCATTTACTTCATTATATGAAGCTTTATCTCCTTCATTATATGCCTTTGTTTTTCGGTATACGCGAGAAGAACCATTTAGTTTAGACATTGTCCACGACGCTTTTGAACAGCTTTGCAAAGCGAAAAACGACTACGATGTTCGCAAAGGAACGGTGAAATCATACGTTTTTCAAATCGCCTACCGCCAAATGGTAAATAAATTAAATAGAAGAAAACGTCTTCGTCGCTTTTTACCTTTTTTAGTTCCTCAACGAGAATATAATTTTTCATATGAAGAAAAGACCGTCGTCCAAGAAGCGATTTCGAAATTATCTGAAAAACATCGCGCTGTCATTTTATTAACGTATTATGAAAATTTGACACAACAAGAAATTGCACAAGTACTTCAAATAGAAGTCGGAACAGTTAAATCACGATTACATCGAGCGAAACAACAGTTAAAGAGATGGTTAGAGGAGGATGAAGATGACAGATGAACAGTTAAAAAGAAAGCTCCAGCAAGATATAGTCATCGTACCTGAACGATTGCAACGAGCGATTCCTCTTCCTTCGAAATGGGAGAGAATCGGACAGTATGCTGGAAAAGCGGTGAAAAACCCGCTAGACTCTTTTTTTCATTCGTCATGGAGCTTTTTTGTTTGTTACATACTTCCTATGATTCCAGCTTGGATTACACTTTTTTTAATATATTGAAATGAGAGGTGAACGAAATGAAGAAATTATTTTGGATGAGCAGTGTGACCGTTTTATTGTTTTTTATATTGAGTTTCACTACACAACAATGGTCTTTATTTTACTGGGCTTTCGGTCTTCTCGCTATCGTAAATATCGTCTCTTTTCAAAAAGCTCAGTTCAAATGACGTGCACGTTTAATAGTTTAATGTTAAACTATTAATAGTTAAGCGTTAAATTATTTGAAAAGGATGATGAACATGCGTTTACAAGGAAAAGTAGTACTCATTACTGGAGGAGCAGGAGGCATCGGGCGTGGTATGGCGCTTGCGATGGCGAAAGAAGGGGCGAAACTCGTCATCGTCGATGTGAATGCGGAAACAGGAAAAGCGACGGAAGCGGAATTACAAGAAATAACAGAAGCACTATTTATCGAAGCGGATTTAATGGACCGAGCTTCATTGCCTCGATTAGTTGATCAAACGATTGAACGGTTCGGACAGTTGAACGTGCTCGTGAACAATGCGCACGCTTCCCGTCAACATTCGTTCATGGAAACGACAGAAGATGACTTAAATTTGTCGTTCGGCACAGGATTTTACCCGACCTTTTTACTGATGCAAGCGGCGTATCCTCATTTGAAAAAGACAGAAGGAACAGTCATTAACTTCGCAAGTGGAGCGGGCATTGCCGGCAATATTCATCAAGCGGCCTATGCGGCGGCAAAAGAAGCGATTCGAGGCATTACACGTGTCGCTGCGAACGAATGGGGTGTGGACAATATTAATTGTAACCTCATCTCTCCAATCGCCAACTCACCAGGTGTTCAACAGTGGAAAGAAGCGCAACCCGAAGCGTATGCGACGATGGTCGAAAAAATTCCGCTCCGCCGTTTAGGAGAATTGGAAGAAGATATCGGACGCGTTGCGGTCTTTTTAGCGAGCGATGATGCGAGCTACATGACAGGGCAAACGTTAATGGTGGACGGAGGAGCGATTCAGTTACGATGACATCCATACTCAACCTCATCCGCTTAACGGAACAAGTGTCGAGCGAGATGACCGTTCAGTGGACGAAAGCGATGCCGTATGATCTCGGAGTTTCGGAAGCACTCGTTTTAGCGGCGCTTCGCAACGGCCCTGAAAAGTCGAGTGTCCTCGCTGCTCAATACGGGTATACGAAAGCGGCGATCACCCATATCGCTTCAAAGCTTGTTACACTCGGGGCGATTGAACGAATTTCGAGTGCTGAAGATAAGCGCATCGTTAAACTCGCATTGACAGCTCACGGGCGCCACATACTAGAAGAAGCGCAACAAATCGGGGTTGCTTTACGTGAACAGTTATTTGAAGGATTAACAGAACAAGAACGAATCGCTTATGAAACGATCCAACGTAAAATGTTAACCCAGCTCCAACAAATGAATGAATAATATTCTCTCCTCTTCGCAGGAGAGTTTTTTTTATAAAAATGAAGCAATATGCTTTGCGCTATTTGCTCTTTCGTTTTAAAATAAAGAAGAATGCGAAAGGATGAACGATATGTTAAAAACAAAAGTATTTGAAATGATTAAACAAGCGATGCGTGACAAAGATCAGTCGACGAAAAGTGTGTTAACGATCGTGAAGTCAAATTTGGACCTCGCTGAAAAAGAAAAAGGCGAAGCGCTCACAGAAGCGGAAGAAATCGCCATCATCAATCGCGAAATGAAACAAGTGAACCAATCGCTCGACGGTGCGAAACAAGCAGGGCGCGATGATTTAATCGAGCAAGAAGAAGCGAAACTTCGCTTGTTAGAGCAATTTTTACCTGAGCAGTTATCGGAAGAAGAAGTGAAAGAAGCACTAGCAGAAGCAGGTGTGACGAGCGGGATGAACATGGGAGATGCGATGAAAATTGCGCGCCCACTCCTCGCAGGAAAAGCGGACGGAAAAACGATTGCTTCTGTCGTCAAACAATTAATTAGTTAATCGATGCTTCCCCAATTTGGGGAAGTTTTTTACAGAAGAGATGGAGGGAAATCAGTGAATCAAGGTACATCGTTTTGGGACGAATTGCCGCGTCCTTTTTTTATTTTAGCACCGATGGAAGATGTGACCGATGTCGTCTTTCGTCATGTCGTAAGTGAAGCGGCTCGCCCAGACGTCTTTTTTACAGAGTTTGCGAATTCAGAAAGTTACTGTCATCCAGATGGCAATGCGAGTGTGCGAGGACGTTTGACATTCACGGAAGATGAACAGCCGATCGTCGCGCACATTTGGGGAGATAAGCCACAATACTTTCGAGAGATGAGTATCGGGATGGCGAAGCAAGGGTTCCGTGGCATCGATATTAATATGGGATGTCCGGTGCCGAACGTCGCTGGTAACGGTAAAGGGAGTGGCCTCATTTTGCGCCCAGATGTGGCAGCGGAAATTATTCAAGCAGCGAAAGCAGGCGGCTTACCCGTCAGTGTGAAAACGCGTCTCGGCTATACAGATGTCGAGGAGTGGAAGCCGTGGTTGACGCACGTATTACGCCAAAATATCGCTAATTTATCGATTCATTTACGGACGCGAAAAGAGATGAGTCAAGTGGCCGCACATTGGGAACTCATCCCAGAAATTAAAGCGCTCCGAGATGAAATTGCGCCCGATACGTTACTGACGATCAATGGCGACATCGAAGACCGTGCGATGGGGATGGAACTTGTCGAGAAATATGGTGTAGACGGTGTCATGATCGGCCGTGGTATTTTTAAAAACCCATTTGCGTTCGAAAAAGAGAAAAAAGAGCATACGAGTGAGGAGTTACTGCAATTATTACATTTGCATCTCGACTTGCACGACCGTTACTCGGCAGAACTCGAACCGCGTCCTTTTAAAGCACTCCACCGCTTTTTCAAAATTTACGTTAAAGGGTTCCGTGGAGCAGGTGGCTTACGTCACGCCCTCATGAGCACGTCCAACACGGACGAAGTGCGCGATATGTTGAAACAATTTCAAGCACAATCTGATAGTTCAGACGAATCATTTGAATAAAAGCATCCACTCTTACTCCAAGTCATTTCTAAAGGACGTGGAGTAAGAGTTGGATGCTTTTTGTATGCGGTCATTTAAGGTTTCGCATTTGTATTCGGGAGAAGGGAAAGGGGGATCTCAATCGTTTCATTATGATGTCGTAACGCTTCGACGAAGCCTGCTTTATCTTTCGGTGATACGATGGCGATATCGTACAACCCGTACGCAATTTCAATGCGATCTAGCGATAGCGCAGGACCTGCTAAAAGTGTTTTCGACGGCGTTAATTTTTTGATGGAAAATATAATAGATTCCCTCTAAATCTTTCCTTCACTTATAGCATGAGAACGAAAGGAAAGCAAAGAAGTGCGTATTTTTAAAACAGTAGAAATGTGACGTACAAGCCGCATAAAGTGATGAATAAAATTGGAATCGTTAATAGTAAGCCGACTTTCATGTACTTGAGCCAAGAGAGGCGGACACCGTGTAATTTCAAGACGTGAAGCCAGACGAGTGTCGCGAGTGAGCCGATCGGTGTAAATTTCGGACCGAGGTCGGAACCGATGACGTTCGCATAAATGAGCGCTTCTTTCATCACACCAG
>JASLHQ010000239.1 GCA_030152265.1 Savagea sp. | reverse complement strand
GTTTTCTTTTTTGAAGACGACTTCGCCACGCACTTCATCGCTATAATGCGTGAACGTAATGTATGGCATGTTGTCGAAGTTTTTCGCTCCTGTGTCGAATCCGTCAAAACCTTCTTCCGTGAAAGCACGTGATAATTGAATCGCGCGGTCTGGACGGAAGTTAAAGAAGATGAGTGCATCGTCTTCTTCAACCGTCGCGACAGGTTTGCCGTCTCGTTCGACAACGAACGGAACGACGAATTCATCGACGACATCTTGTTCGTACGAAGCGAGTACGCCCGCTTCTGCAGAAGGATATTCTGCACCTTTGCCGTACACCATCGCATCATAGCTTGCTTCTGTACGCTCCCAACGTTTGTCGCGGTCCATCGCGTAATAACGACCCGAAATTGTGGCGAATTCGCCAACTCCGTATTCGTTCATTTTACGTTCTGTTTCTTCGATATACGTTAAAGCAGATTTCGGTGCGACGTCACGGCCGTCTAAAAATCCGTGTACGTACACTTTCGTTAAACCTTCATTTTTCGCCATTTGTAATAAAGCGAATAAATGCTCGTAATGGCTGTGCACGCCACCGTCTGATAAAAGACCGAGCAAATGAAGTGCGCTATTTTTTTCTTTCGCATGTTGCATCGCACGTTTTAAAGGCTCTAATTCGAAAAATTCGCCGCCTGCAATCGAACGGAAAATACGTGTTAAGTTTTGATAAACGACGCGTCCCGCTCCGATATTCGTATGACCGACTTCTGAGTTCCCCATTTGTCCATCTGGTAATCCGACTGCTTCGCCTGATGCTTCCAAAGTCGTATGTGGATAGTTGTTCCAATATTTATCATAATTCGGTTTGTTCGCTTGTGCAACCGCATTTCCTTCTGTTACGTCACGAAGTCCGAATCCGTCTAAAATAATGAGTGCTACTGGTTTTGTCATTACTTCGCCCCCGCTTCAACTAGCTGTAAAAATGACACTGGATCTAAACTAGCTCCGCCGACGAGTGCTCCATCAATATGTTCTTTTTCAAGCAATTCTTCAATATTGCCTGGCTTTACGCTGCCGCCGTACTGAATGCGTACTGCTTGTGCGACGTCTTCGCTATAAAGTTCAGCCATTTTGCTACGAATTGCGCCACATACTGCGTTTGCATCGTCCGCTGTCGCTGTTTTCCCTGTTCCGATCGCCCAAATTGGTTCGTAAGCGATAACGGCTTCTTTCGCTTGGTCTGCTGTGACGTTTTCGAACGCTTTCGCCACTTGGTCGTTTACGAAGTTTTCCGTCTCGTTCGCTTCACGCGTTTCGAGTGATTCTCCTACGCAGACGATCGGTGTAATGCCGTGATCGAATGCCGCTTGTACTTTTTTGTTTACCGTTTCGTCTGTTTCGTTATAATATTCACGGCGTTCTGAGTGACCGATGATGACGTAAGGGACTTGGATGCTTTTTAACATCGCTGGGCTCACTTCACCTGTAAATGCTCCCTCGTTTTCGTAATGCATCGTTTGTGCACCGATTTTTACCGGGATGTCTAATGTTCCCGCAAGCAACGGTGCGACATATAATGTAGGTGGGCAAATTAACGCCTCTACTTTATCACTTTCATAAATGTTGCCACGAATTTCTTCGAAGAAATGGATCGCTTCTTCGATTGTTTTATACATTTTCCAGTTTCCTGCAATAATTTTTTTACGCAATGGAATGCCTCCTCTTATTTTTCGCTTAATGCTGCGATACCTGGTAATACTTTACCCTCCATTAACTCTAATGAAGCGCCTCCGCCTGTAGAAATATGGTCCATTTTATCCGCTAAGTCGAATTGCTCAACTGCTGCTGCTGAGTCTCCACCGCCAATCACTGTGTAACCAGCTGTTGTCGCCATCGCTTCAGCTACAGTTTTCGTGCCGTTTTCGAACGGTTTCATTTCGAAGACACCCATCGGTCCGTTCCAAATGATGAGTTGTGATTTCTCGATAATTTCAGCATAATGTTTCGCTGTTTCTGGTCCGATATCTAATCCCATCCAACCTGTTGGAATGCTGTCGATTGCGACTTGTTGAACGTTCGCATCCGCACTGAATTCATCCGCGATGACAGCGTCTGTCGGCAAGTGCATGCTGACGCCTTTTTGCTCTGCTTTTTCGATAAAGCTTTTTGCGAGGTCAATTTTATCTTCTTCGACGAGTGAGTTTCCGACATCATGTCCTTGTGCTTTCGAGAACGTATACGATAAGCCACCACCAATTAATAAGTGATCGACTTTGTCGAGTAAGTGATCGATGACACCGATTTTATCTTTTACTTTCGCTCCACCGATGATCGCTGTGAATGGGCGCTTCGGTGTTTCAAGCGCTGCGCCGAGCACTTCGATTTCTTTTTCAAGCAATAAGCCTGATACGCTCACATCGACGAATGATGCGATGCCTGCTGTTGACGAATGTGCACGGTGGGCTGCGCCGAACGCGTCGTTCACATAGACGTCCGCTAAGTTTGCGAATGCTTTACTCAATGTTTCGTCGTTCTTTTGCTCACCTGCGTGGAAACGAACGTTTTCTAATAAGATGACGTCTCCGTCTTTCATTTCAGCTACTTTCGCTTCAACCGTTTCACCGATTGATTCTGGAAGTGCTTCCACTTCTTGATCAAGCAATGTCGCCAAATGTTTTGCGATCGGTGCGAGACGTAATTCTTCTTTCACTTCTCCACCTGGACGACCTAAATGGCTCGCTAAAATCACTTTTGCGCCTTCGCCTACTAAATATTGAATCGTCGGTAATGCTGCTTGGATTCGTGTATCATCCGTAATGATGCCATCCTTCATCGGTACGTTAAAATCGACACGAACGAAAACGCGCTTCCCTCGAACATCGATATCTTTCATCGTCATTTTTGACTTCATGAAAACTACACTCCTTCATCTTCTTTTGAATATACAAAAAGGGAGAAAACGGATAAGTCCGCTTTCCCCCTTACCCACTTCTTATTATAGTAGGTTCATCCGTGATTGGCTATTGATTATCGGTTTATAATCCACGTTCTTGCATGTAAAGTGCTAAATCGACACAACGTGTAGCATAACCTGTTTCATTGTCGTACCATGCGATAATTTTCACCATGTTGTCGTTTAATACTTTCGTTGATAAACCGTCAACTGTTGATGATACTTTCACACCGTTGTAGTCCACTGAAACGAGTGGTAAGTCGCTGTAAGCTAAAATGCCTTTTAATGGGCCTTCTGCCGCTTCTTTTAATAATGCATTCACTTGTTCTTCTGTTACTTTTTCTTTTAATTCGACAACGAGGTCAACCATTGAAACGTTTGACGTTGGGACACGCACTGCCATACCGTCTAATTTTCCTTTTAATTCAGGAATAACTTTCGATACCGCTGCTGCCGCTCCTGTTGTCGTTGGAATCATTGATACTGCTGCTGCACGCGCACGACGGTAGTCTGAGTGTGGTAAGTCGAGAATACGTTGGTCGTTTGTGTATGCGTGAATCGTCGTCATTAAACCGCGTTCGATTGAATATTCATCATTCAATACTTTCGCTACTGGTGCTAAACAGTTTGTCGTACATGATGCGTTCGATACGACAACGTCTGTTTCTGGGTTGTATTCTGTATGGTTAACACCCATAACGAATGTCGCAACGTCACCTTTTGCTGGTGCTGAAAGAATGACGCGTTTTGCACCTGCTGTAATATGTTTTTGGAGTCCTTCTGCATCGCGGAATACGCCCGTTGATTCAACAACGACGTCTACACCGAGATCTTTCCATGGTAAGTTTGCTGGATCTTTTTCAGCGAATACTTTAATTTCTTTGCCATTCACGAGGAATGCGCCGTCTTTCGCTTCAACTTCACCTTGGAATGTACCGTGAACTGAATCGTATTTTAAAAGGTGTGCAAGCATGTTTGCGTCTGTTAAGTCGTTCACCGCTACTACTTCGATGTCGTCACGCTCTACTACTTCACGTAATACTAATCGTCCGATACGTCCAAATCCGTTAATTGCTAATTTTACTGTCATAATAAAATCCCTCCATGTAAGTTGTTTATCATTTATTTAAATTCAATCTGTTTAATCATTTCATTTGCAGCGCCTTCATCTGTAATGAGTACTGTTTGAGACGGTGCAATGTTTAAATAAGAAAGTATCGCTTCAGCTTTCTTTTTCCCACCTGCTAATGCGAAAATATGTGGTACTTCTCGTAAATGTTCTAATTGTATTCCTACTGTGCGAATGCGATGGACAACATCTCCACTCGCATTAAAGTAATAGCCGAATGCTTCACTTTTTGCCTCTTGTTGTTTAATTTTTTCTTTTACTTCTTCAGAACTGTTGCGCCATTTCACTAATTTCTCCGCGACGCCAATTCCATGAATGACGATATCTGTTTGTTCGTAGAGTGCCATCATCTCTTTTGCTTCTTTTTCATTTTGTAACACTTCGTGCGCTCGTTCGCTCAATTCATCCGGATAGAAAAATACTCGATATGAAGCATTTCCCTTTTTTGCGAAAGTTGAAACGATAGAATTCGCTTGAAGTGGTATGGCATCTCCCATTCCACCTCGCGCTGCGATAAATAAATAGTTTTGCACGAGTGAATGACCGGATAAAAATTGTGGTACGGAAGCGACGCTCGTCCCACCCGTTACCGCGACAATTTGTCTCTCGGATGTAGCGAGTTGTTCGAGACGGTGAGCTGCCTGTTCGCCGATGAGAAGCTTCGTACTTTCAGAATGATCGCTATCTCCGTCAACAATTCGCACTTCACGAATACCGTAATGCTCAGCGATTCGTCTTGCGATCGTCGTTCGACCGATGTAATCGTTCATCATCGTTTCGAGTGACGTTAAGAGATCAAAACCTAATGTTGTAATCGTCGCGCCTTCTTTTTCGACCCGAATTAAATTCGTGTCGCGTAAAAAGTCGACTGCTGCACGCACTTCTCGTTCTGGCAATCCGACAATTTCAGCTAACTTTCGTCTGCCGACCGGGCCACTCGCTTGCACATGTCGCAATATCGTATAGCGACTTTCAAGCAATGCCTTCATCTCGGGAACCATCATCCATTGGGCTTCTAATCTTTCCATGTTTTCATCCCCTCCTACTCAAGAGGTTGAAATTTGTCCCTGTGAACATTTTTCGTCCCACTTAGGTTAAAAAAATATGCCTTACACTTTTTGATTATAATTCATCCGTCCTAAAGTTGCAATCATTTCACGTCTACTTTTATGAAATATTGTCTATTTTATCAAACAAAAAACGACGAACTTATACAGTTCGTCGCTCATTTTTATTTATCTAGCAATGTTTCAAGCAATTCTCCGTACGTAATTTGCCCTTGAAATTTTTGTTCTCCGTCGATGAGTAAGACGGGAACTTCCAACATATATTTTCGTTGGAGTTCATCGTCCTTCTCAATCGACACGACATCGAGTAACAAATCGACATCTTGACGCACGAGTTCAATCGATTGGAGTGCTTCATCACAAAGCTTGCAATTGTCATTAATATATAACGTTAATTTTACCATGAACGACCTGCACCTCCTCCACCGCTCGAACCGCCGCCACCAAATCCTCCGAAGCCACCACCGCCTGAGCTACCCCCTGATCCTCCACCGAAACCTGTCGGGAAGAAAATCGGCGGACCCCCGCCACCGCTACGTCCTCTCGGTCCTTTCCCACCTTTGTTGCCACCGGAGGAAAGGAGTAGAACGATAATGATGATGGCGATGATGACCCAAACGGAAATGCCTTCGTCTGAAGACTCGCTATCGTACTCACCATTCAATGTGTCGACGAGCACTTGCTCTCCATCTAATCCGTATTCAATCATAATTTCATTGTATACGGCTTTATACAATTGCAAAATTGCTGCATCAATGTCCCCTTGTTGTAAATAAGGAATTGCAATTTCATCCAACATGCGCCCGACCTTTCCGTCTGGTAAGGCGCCTTCCAATCCGTAACCGACTTCAAAGCGCAACTGCTTCGCTTCGCCTGTATTCGGATTTTCTTCCGTCGTCATGACGAAAAGAACACCGTTGTCCTCTCCTTTTTGACCGAGGCCCATCTGTTGAAATGTACGATGCGCATAATCGACGACAAGATCATCGCCCGTATTCGGTTGAATGATGACCGCAAATTCTGCACCCGTTTTTTGTTGGAGCGCAAAAGCATAATCTGTTACTTGTTGTTTCGTCTCAGTAGAAAGTACGCCACTACGATCTTGCACAGCGTACTGTTGATGATTTAATGCTTGAACAGGTTGAACTTGAAAGAAAATCGTAAGCAGTGTGACGATGACGAACCACCGTCTCATCATTACTTAGCTCCGTTTCCAAAATCGACTGTCGGTGCTTGTTCCGCTCCTTTTTGCGCTTCGAAGTACGGACGTTTTTCGAATCCGAAAATTTTCGCCGCAATGTTAGAAGGGAAACGTTGCACTTTATTGTTGTACACTTGTACCGCTTCGTTGTATTTACCACGTTCCACACTAATGCGATTTTCTGTTCCTGCGAGTTCATCCATTAACTGCGTAAAATGTGTATCACTTTTTAATTCTGGATAGTTTTCAACGACGACGAGTAAACGAGAAAGCGCGCTCGATAATTCATCGTTCGCTTCTAACTGTTCTGCCGTTGTCGATGCGCCAGCCATTTTAGAACGAGCGTCCGCAATATTTGTCATCACTTCTGTTTCATGTGATGCATAACCTTTCACCGTTTCCACTAAGTTCGGAATTAAATCCATACGGCGTTGTAATTTGTTGTCGATTTCACTTTTATGTTTATCGACAGATTCTGATAATGTGACGAGGTTGTTGTAAGGAGAGATTAATAAAACCGCACCTATCCCTAACACGACGAGGATCCCGATTAAAGGACCTAACCACTTTTTCATAAATTCCACGACCTTTCTAATCTCGATAAATTGTACGACGCGTTACGCGACGTAGTAATAACCAAATGACAAATAATCCAATACCCTGCACGATAAAATACAAACCAAATGACAAGCTGACAACGAAGGCAACTGTCATTTTTGATAATAAGGAGGCGATCGCAAAGACGAAAATGATGACGCCTACCGCAAGTAACCAACCCCATCCTCTCACATCGCGCAAAGAGAATGCCGCGTACATTTGGATGAGCGATGATAAAAGTAACCAAATCGCAAAAATGTACACGAATGTTTGCTCCGCTAAATCAGGAACGAACAATGTAATTCCACCGACGACGAATGACAACAATCCATTTACGAGAAAGATAAAGGAAATGTTCCATATTTTTCGTTGTTCGACGAAAGAAATCATTTCAACTACTCCGTGAATGAGTAAAAGAATCCCGATCGATAATGTAAAGACACGTAATGATACCGTCGGATTAAAGACGATCCACACCCCGAATGCGACGAGCGCCAAACTAATTAAAAAGATGGAAACTGAATAAAATTTTCGCATACATCTCTTCCTTCCATTCATCTGTAAGACTACCTAATCTATTCCCACTTTCTATAGAAAAGAAACGTCTTTTCTCATTTGATATACTAAGATAGTTTATCATCTTTTACACAAAAAAGGTAATCACCCTCTAGTATAGAGAATGATTACCTTTTCGTCACTGTGCTGTTTCTGTTAAGTACGTATAAATTTCATCATCCGACGGCGGATTGTGCAGTCCTGCGCGCACATGTAAATAATAGCGATATAA
>JASLHQ010000141.1 GCA_030152265.1 Savagea sp. | reverse complement strand
CATCATAACTGTTGCTTTATGTAAATTCCTTTGATATGATAAAGAAGAATTATTTTTGTTCGAAGCACGACTTTGTCACGTTATACGTTTGACGACTTCTAGGGTAGAGCAAGGATAGTAACATATGTACGATTTGCAAGGTGCAACGTACGAGGAGGAAACAAAGATGGAACAAGGTAAAGTAAAATGGTTTAACGCAGAAAAAGGATTCGGATTCATCGAGCGCGAAGAAGGAGACGACGTATTCGTTCACTTCACTGCTATCCAAGGCGAAGGATTCAAAACTTTAGAAGAAGGTCAAGACGTTACTTTCGAAATCGAAGAAGGACAACGTGGACTTCAAGCAACTAACGTTAACAAAGCGTAATTAATTTTACACATTCAACCCTCTCGCATATGCGGGAGGGTTTTTTCATGCTAAAATACAGACAATACTTCTCGTGAAAGGAGCTAGTCTCTTGGAGTTTATCGATTACGTCATATACGGACCAACCGCTCTAGCTTTTCTCGTTTTTTTATTTTCTTACTTACATGATCGACGAAAAGTGAGTAACGGTTTTTTATTTTTAATCTTTTTATTTTTCGCTCTCGTCGCCCTCACGTATGCCGCATTCACTTACGATAGTCTCATCCTCACTGTAATCATTGGTATCATTTTTTTAATCTTTATCTTTTTTGCGATATTTGGTGGATTTATTATCGCAGGGGCTTCGATTTGGAATGCGCGAATTTTAATTCGACGAGAAGGCTTTAAAACCGCAAACCTTTTAACCCTTCTACTCGGAATCGGAACGATTTCTTTATTTTTTATCCCACTTTTCGATTGGAATCGTCTTTTATTCCCTGGAGCTCAAGCAATCGTTAACTTCGGTTTGTTTATCGCGTTTTATTTCGCCTTTCACTTCGTCATTTATTTAATGGCTTCATTTCTCTATCATTGGTATCGCCCTCGCTATAATAAAGACTATGTCATCGTTCTCGGTAGCGGTTTAATTCAAGGGTATATCGTATCGCCACTTTTGCAAAGTCGGATTTTCAGAGCGATCGACTTCTATCACAAACAAGAGAAAGCGACCGGCAAGCCACCTATCCTCGTCTTTTCTGGGGGACAAGGACCAGATGAGCATTTATCTGAAGCGGAAGCGATGCGGAACTTTGCGGTAGCGCAAGGAATCCCAATAGAACAAACACGTATGGAAGACCAATCGACAACCACTTTTGAAAATATGAAGTTTTCAAAAGCTTTAATCGAAAAAGAAACGAACGGTAAAAAATATCGCGCCCTCTTTTCAACGAATAACTATCACGTCTTTCGCGCGGGAATATATGCGAAGTGGGCTGATTTTGACGCGCAAGGCATCGGAGGCAAAACTGCGCTTTATTACTGGCCAAATGCGATGTTGCGCGAATTTATTGCGGTTGTCGTCATGCACCGTAAAAAACATCTCGTCTTTATCGGTACGACTGCTTTACTTTATATTAGCTTCCTCATTTTATCTCATTTTCTTTTATCATAAACAAATCCCTTATCAAATAAATAATTGATAAGGGATTTGTTGTATGCTTTCTATATGACTCGTCTCGTCTTCTTTCATCTTTTGTTCTTTTTTCATCCCATTAATCGTCAACATCATCGCTAATGTCACCGCTCCTACAATGACGATGACACCGATGATCAGTCCGATGACGAACGGCTTTCCTTTCATATTCGGGTCACTCCTTTTTTGTGCATTGTTGTTCCACCAAATAATCCAGTGCTTCTTGGTAATCTCCGAAGCTATCTTCTAACTGCTCATCAAAATAAATATTCCATGCGTCAAGCTCTTCTAACAAGACTAGTTCATTTCCACGCTCATCAACCCATACTTCTTCAACAGGTTCGTAAGGCGTCGTCAATAAACGAATCGAGTCTGCAATAGCTTGCGTCAACTCTTCCTCTGTTGCCAAACGAATATTGTGAAGGCCACGGCTATCTGGCTCATATCCAGGCAAATCGCCGACGTAGACGAAGCCATTCCCATTCGGATGTAAATGTTGTACGACGACCGTCTTATCGTATATACTTTCATCTAAATGATAATTCAATCGCTTCAGTGAAACTTCTTTCTTCGTAAGATTTGGAAACTCTTCAATTATTTTTTGCTTCTGTTCAAATGTTAACATCATCTACCAACTTTCATTATCGGGTTACCCACTTTATAATAACGATGAGGGCTAAAATTATAGCGATGGCTACGGCAAAAAACCAATCGGGCGTACTGCCTGAACCAAATTCAAACATACGCATCCCCCTTTCTTTATAACTTAGTATACCATGAGACTTGTCATAGTTTCGAGAGGTGAACAATATGTGGAAAACAATTTTTCGAATAACTGTCCTTTTACTCGTTTTATACTTTACACGCCCTTTGTGGGAAAAGTATACGACAGATTATGTCAATTTAGATTTTTTACAACCTGTTGATAAGACAGTGGAACAATGGACCGATCGTGTCAAAGCGAGTGAATGGCCATCTCAAATGTGGGAATCAATTAAAACAAATGCTGAAGATGTGTACAATCGTATACGCGGCGTAGATAAGAAACCAATATTAGAAGATGTCGCACAACCATCATCAAAAACACTCCCAGCGACCATCGATTATGAAGGGCGCCTTTCACTAGGGCTTCCTCATAATACCGTTCTCCATGCACTAGGAGAACCGAGACGAACGATTACGAATGAATACCAAACGCTTTGGCATGTATATCATGAAAACTACGAACGTTTTACACTCATCGCGTACGATCAACAAAATCAAATCGCTGGCCTATACACAAACAGTCCTGCTCCTTTACTGAGTGAACCGGTCCAATACGGAGACTCAAAAGAACAAGTGAGACGAGTATACGGAAAACCTTTAACTGAAATGACAAAAGGACGTACTATATTCGTCTTGCAAGAAAATGCAGGCTTAGATGTTTTCCAATTAGAAGATCGGTACGTTTATGCTTTTTATGATGAACATCGAAACAATACATTAACCGCTTTACTCGTTGTTACACAAGATTTAGAAAAACAGAGACAATCGATGTATGTCTCGAGTAGCCAATCTTTACGTAACAGTTATGAACAATTATTGTTTGAACTGACGAATGCGGTGCGTGTCCGCGAAGGAAAAAGCATTTTACGTTTTCATGACGCGTTAGCTTCTACAGCGCGAAAACATAGTATCGACATGGCGAAAAATGATTATTTTAGCCATACGAATTTGCAAGGTGAATCTCCTTTTGAACGAATGAGAAAAGATCGAATTCATTACACACAAGCAGGAGAAAACTTAGCTTACGGACAATTTAGTCCTATTTTCGCTCATGAAGGTTTAATGAATTCATATGAACATCGCATGAATACATTAACTCCTAAGTACACGACTGCTGGAATTGGTGTTGCATTTAACGAAGATGAGATTCCTTATTTTACACAGCTATTTTTGAAAGAATAAGAAACGGAACTACCTTCTTCTAAAAATAAGAAAGCGTATGGAATAACGATTGTAATAATCGGATTCCATACGCTTTTTCATTTTGTAAAGTTTCTCAACTTATATCTAATTGTTTTTTCTTTGACGGTAAATGAGACTACTACCTAATAACAATAATAATCCTCCACTTACGATCATAAATATATACTGCTCTTCACCTGTTTGTGGGAGTTTCGGCTTTCCGTCTTCAGGTGTTGGACCTGGTTCAGGTGTTGGACCTGGTTCAGGCGTTGGGCCTGGTTCAGGTGTTGGGCCTGGTTCAGGTGTTGGACCTGGTTCAGGTGTTGGGCCTGGTTCAGGTGTTGGGCCTGGTTCAGGTGTTGGACCTGGTTCAGGTGTTGGACCTGGTTCAGGCGTTGGACCTGGTTCAGGTGTTGGACCTGGTTCAGGTGTTGGACCTGGTTCAGATGTTTTGTAGTTTTTCACAACGATTAATTGCGTTGCACCTTTATCCAACTGAACAGTGTGTTTCTCTTTTATAGCCTTGTAGCCTTCTGGCGCTTTCGTTTCAATAAAGTAGTAATGGCCTGGAGCTAAGTCTTTCAACTCTATATGACCGTCACTGTTTGTGACGTAAGAGCCTATTAAAACTTCACCCTTTGCTGAAACTTGAATTAAATCAAAGTGTGCTCCTGCTAATGGTGTATTTGTCTCACCATCAACCTTTTGCAACTTCAAGTAAACTTTGTTAGAGTCGCCTCCCGGAGTTTCAGGAGGTGTCCCTCCTCCTCCACCGCCACCTGAAGAGCTTTTCTTCGTATTTTTAACGGTAATATACGACATGCTACCTTTAGATACTTTCACTTCATGTTTCGTTTCATCTAACTCATAGCCTTTTGGTGCTTTCGTTTCGATGAAGTAATAAGTACCTTCTGCTAGTTTGTCGACTGTGATTTTTCCAGATTCATTCGTTACTAAACCTTCTTTCACAATCGTACCGCCTTCAGTTACTAAGTTAAATTGAGCACCCGCTAAATATTTCTCGTTATTTTTCGAATCGACTTTCGTCAACTCGACTTTACCGAGATCTTTTTCGTTCGGATTTTCAGGGTCTGGATCTGGGTCTCCCCCACCACCGCCACCTGAAGAGCTTTTCTTCGTATTTTTAACGGTAATATACGACATGCTACCTTTAGATACTTTCACTTCATGTTTCGTTTCATCTAACTCATAGCCTTCTGGTGCTTTCGTTTCGACGAAATAATACGTACCTTCTGCTAATTTGTCGACTGTGATTTTTCCAGATTCATTTGTTACTAAACCTTCTTTCACAATCGTACCATCTTCAGTTACTAAGTTAAATTGAGCGCCCGCTAAATATTTCTCGTTATTTTTCGAATCGACTTTCGTCAACTCTACTTTACCGAGGTCTTTTTCGTTCGGGTTTTCAGGGTCTGGATCTGGATTTTCTCCGCCACCGCCGCCTGGCTCTTCTTTCTTATTCGAAATCGTAACTGTTGACGTTTTACCATTTGTCACTTCTACGAGATATTCTGTCTCGTTTAACGTATAACCTGTTGGTGCTTTCGTTTCTACGAAGTAATACGTGCCTTCGTCTAAACCATTCACTTTAATGAGCCCGTCTTTATCTGTTGTAAGATTCTCTTTTACAACATTCTTGTTTTGATCAAGAAGTTTAAAGATAGCACCCTCTAATACTTGTTCATTGTTTTCTGCGTCAACTTTTTTCAATGCAGCTGAACCTTTAATAACGATAATTGGTGCTTTCTCGTTTTCCATCGTTACTTTTGCAGTTAAACCTTTCTCAACTTTTACACGTTGTGGTGTTTTGTCAAGAATGTAACCTTTTGGTGCTTTCGTTTCGATAAAGTAATACTCTCCAGCTTCTGATACTTCTACAGAAATCTTTCCGTTTTCATCTGTTTCGAAGAAGTTTTGTTCTCCGTTCGGGATGAGTGTATCTTCACCTGTTCGTTCTACTTTGTACAATTCAAACTGTGCACCTTGTAACGCTTTTCCTTTTTGATCTTGCTTCTCAAGCTCGAGAACAGGCGCTTTATACGCGTTCTCTGCTGTAAAGGATAAATCTTCTTTTTCAAAGTGTTGTTGGTTCACTTCAAATACGACTGGCTCGTTTTCGATAATGACCCCTTCTGGTGCGTTCGTTTCAACGTAACGGTACGTACCGAAATCGAGTTTTTCAGAAAATGCAAACCCGCGGTCGCCTGTTACAACTTCTTCAACGAATTCCCAATCGCCATTTGCACCTTGTTTTTCTAATGTGAACGTAACGTCTGCAAGTGGCAATGTCGTACCTGTTTCGACTTTCATAATTTGTGCGTGACCGAGTGGTGCGTTCGGTACTTCAACTTCAATTACTGCTGGTGCATCGTGCGTCACTTCGATTACGATTGGGTTCGGTAATGTTTGATACCCTTCTGGACGCTTCGTTTCTGTTAACGTATACGTTCCTTCTGGAACATTTTCAATCGTTAACTTTCCTTCTACATCTGTATCTAAGTTTTCAAACTTCACTGTGCCGTCCGCATTCGTTAACGTGAATACTGCACCTGCCAGTGCTTCACCTGTTGCAATGTCTTTCTTTTGAAGTTCAATTGTTACTAACTTCATTTTGTTCGTCACTGTGATCGGATCTGTTTTACCATCACCGACTGTAAATCCGTACTCTTGCGTATTCACTTCATAACCGACGGGTGATTTCGTTTCAATGAACACGTAATTTCCGTCTTCTAATTGATCGAATGTAATCTCACCATTCGCATCTGTTACGAAGTACGTTTTGTCGCCGTTCGGAATGAGTGTACGTGTACCGTCTTCTTCAACTTTGTACAATTCAAAGTGAGCGCCTGGTAAACGTTTCTCTTCATCTTCCTCATCGACTTTAATGATCGTTTGTTCGGATTCATCTAATTCGTTTTCTGCAACGAAGTTCAATGCTGCACGTGTTTTTTGAGCGACTGTAAACGCAATCGGGTCTTTCAACGGTTTGTATCCGTCGAGTGGTTTCGTCTCAACGAATTGATACTCTCCGTCTTCTAAATCTTCCACTGTAATGACACCGTGCTCATCTGTGAGGAGTGTGTCGCCTACTTTTTCAAATGCACCTGTTTCCGCATTTTTCTTTTGAAGCTCGAACTCAACACCTGCTAATACTTTACCTGTTACTTTATCTTTCTTTTCAAGTAAGAC
>JASLHQ010000198.1 GCA_030152265.1 Savagea sp. | reverse complement strand
TCTGCAACGAATTCGAACTGTTGTAAGTTTCCGTTGTCGAGACGTGTAATTCCACCGCGGTATACTTCAGTCGTTAAAATACCGTTTTGGTATTCTTCCGGCTGCATAACGATCCAAGAACCTTCGATTGGACCTTCTTTTAAGAACGCGTTTTTCACTTCATTTAAAACGTTGTCCGCTGGCGCATATTTCGAAATTTGCGTCATCGCTTGTTGAACAGCGATTGTCGCTGCCACACCTGTTGCGATCCCGAGAATAAAATCTTTTAATTTCATCTGTATGACCTCCTAAAAAGTTTGAACTCATTTCTATTTTACCATAGTTGTCATGAAAAGCGGTAAGGACATCTCTTTTCAATAAGAGAAAAATCCATTTTCCTTACAAATTTTCAACAAGTCGATATATTTCGTTTTCCGAAAGACTTAGCTAGAAATTTGACGAAAAATTGCGTACAATGAAGAAGACTAAACTGGAGGAGGCAATTTTTTTGAAACAAGATACGTTAAATATGTTTAAAACATTAACAGAATTACCAGGGGCACCAGGCAATGAATACCTCGTGCGCGACTACATGCGTCAAGAGATGGAGCCACTCGTCGACGATATCATTCAAGACGGACTCGGAAGCATTTTCGGCGTGCGTAAAAGTGAAGAAGCGGACGCGCCAACGATTATGGTAGCGGGCCATATGGACGAAGTCGGCTTCATGGTAACAGGCATTACAGATAACGGTATGATTCGTTTCCAAACGCTCGGCGGTTGGTGGAGTCAAGTGCTTCTCGCACAACGCGTTCAAATTATTACGGATGAAGGACCAGTTATCGGGGTAATCGGCTCGATTCCTCCACATTTATTAAGCGATGAAGTGCGCAACAAACCGATGGACATTAAAAATATGTTGATCGATGTCGGTGCGGACGACAAAGCAGACGTAATGGACAATATGGGCATCCGTCCAGGACAACAAATTTTACCGATTTGCCCATTTACACCGATGAAAAACCCGAAAAAAATTATGGCGAAAGCTTGGGATAACCGTTACGGTTGTGGACTTGCGCTCGAATTGTTAAAAGAAGTGAAAGATGACAAGCTTCCGAACCATTTATATTCAGGAGCGAACGTCATGGAAGAAGTCGGCCTTCGCGGTGCACAAACAGCAGCGAACATGATCAAGCCGGACATTTTCTTCGCACTCGACGCGAGCCCAGCGAACGACGCATCAGGTGATAAAAACCAATTCGGACAACTCGGAGAAGGGTTCTTACTCCGCATTTATGACCGTACGATGGTGACACACCGCGGACTTCGCGAGTACATTCTCGACACAGCGGAAACGAACGACATTCCGTATCAATATTTCATTTCTCCAGGTGGAACAGACGCAGGACAAGTTCACGTATCGAACGAAGGAGTACCGAGCGCTGTCATCGGACTTTGCTCACGTTACATTCATACGCACGCTTCAATCATCCATACGGATGACTACGCAGCAGCGAAAGAAATGATCGTGAAACTCGTCCGTTCACTCGACCGTACGACAGTCGAAACGATTAAACAAAACGCATAATTTCAAGAAGCACTTTTCATTCAAAATCGGATGAAAGGTGCTTTTTTCATTACATAAAAAGCAATATCACCATTTATCATTTTTCAATGAACATTCACTCACCATTTTTGCGACGGTGAGTTTTTTGTCGTCCGTTCGTTAAAAAAGACGACGTCGGATGTCCAAAAATGACACACAAAATATAATCATACAAGTAGAACGATAAAAAATAAGAAACGTCACCGATACGTTTTGAAAGGAATGAACCAAATTGTATCGATACGCCTTTTATCAATTGCCACATTTTTTCTTTACGACAGCGCCGTACGATCAACTTAGTTTACAAGCGAAAGTGATGTGGAGCTTACTTCGTCACCGACATGAACTATCGGTGAAAAACGGATGGCAAGATAGCGAAGGAAAAGTGTACGTCATTTGTACGAATGATACGTTAGGGAAATGGCTAGGAATCAAAAGTAGACAGACGATCGCGAAAGTGAAACGCGAGTTAAAAGCGATCGATTTATTGAAAGAAAGACGAAGAGGAAATAATGAGCCGAATTATTTATACGTTTTATTTCCAAAAAAAGTACAAGGGTTGAACATTACCGATGATTTAGTGGATGAAGGACAATATGAACGACAGAAGAAAAAAGAACAGTTGGAAGAAGAAGCGTTTTACAGTTCAACCGAATTACCAGAGCGCATTCGAGAAACGATTCGCCTTTATAGCCATACCCCTGAAGATGCGAAAAGATATTATGGCATTATGAACGGAGCGAAACGTAAATTTTCGATGCGAGCGAATTTTCCTGTTCGTTGGGAAGAAGATGAACAATTAGAAAGGGAAGTATGTCGTTCATTCATTCGAGCTGTGCGACATATCGAACATTCCGGCAAAGTGAGAAGTCCGTCTGGTTACTTGTATGAAGCGATTTATTTCACTTTATTTAAATGGTTTTCAAGCAACTATCCACATCTTTTATAAAACAGAGTCCAAATTGAAACCGTTCATCGGAATATAGGAGGTGTAGAAAGGAGGGAGTGCGATGATGGAGTTTCATTTTAAACGTCAAACGTTAAAATGCACGTATGAAAATGGCTTGAACGATGAAGGAAAAGAAGTCTTCCGTTCTAAAACATACGCGAACGTCAATCCGGAAGCGGATGCCAATTCATTACGTCAAGCAGCGAATGCTCTATTTTCATTGAGTGAACGCGCTTTGTTCCAAGTGGAAACGAGCCAAACGTCAGAAATTTATTAAGGAGGAATGATTGATGAAAGAATTACAACTCGTCTTTTTAACGTCACTCGGGAAACGTGTCACGTATGCGATTCCTGACCCGCGAGAGTCGGTGACGGAAGAAGAAGTCGTCGATGCGATGCAGGAAGTGATCGCGACGAACGCTTTCGTCATTGACGGCGCGACATTAACAGAAGCGCTTGAAGCGAAAGTAGTCGCTCGCGATACGTCCGTCATCTATGCACGCTAAAGAGAAGCCGAATGAGAGCCGAGCGCTTTCATTCGGCTTTTTCGTGTAGGAAAGGAGTGAGAAGCGTGAATGAATTTTTACAGTTTATCGAAACGATCGGGTTCCCAATATTTTTATCCTTTTATTTATTGCACCGCATTGAAGAAAAACTGACGGCGATTCATCATGCACTACTAGAAACGAATCAAAAATAAATGCGAAGCGCAAGTTGCTACAATGATGTAGGCTTGCGCTTTTTTAAGTCGACAAGTTTGCATACGTTTCGTACTCGCTTTAAAATGAAAAGACGAATACGTAGAGGAGCGTGCTTATGAATAAGAAGTTAATACTCGGCTTACTGTTAACATTTACTTTTCTTCTCGCAGCGTGTAATGCGACGACAGAAGAAGGAGCGGATGCCGTTTTCGAAAAGATGGATGAGATCGTAAAAGAACCGATTGCAGAAACGAATGAAACGATCGGTCACTATCAACTATACGTTCCAGAAAAGTTTGAAATGAAAGAAGAAGTCGACGAGTTTAATATTTTATTTAAAAAAGGAAAAAACCCGTACATTTTATTCGTCAATCCGAATGAAGATGCAAGAAGTAAACAGTTGTACGAAACGACGATTGAAAAAACAGAAGGCGAAATTACGAAAGTGTACGAGCAAGATGGTCAATTTATGTACGTAATCGTAACGCAACTCGATGACAATCGTTCAGAACTGACAGTCGGTGTCGGTGGACGGAAATTGACGACGTATGACAAAAACAAAAAGCTCGCTAAAGCGGTAGAGCCGATGGTACAACTCATTCGTTCTTTAGAAATTATGGAAGAAGAGAACGACACAAAACCTGAAGAAAAGCCGTTAGAAGAGCCGGAAGAAGAAAAGGATGAAGCAGCTTGAAACCATTAGAAATTATTGAAGCATTGAAACAAAAAATTGAAATGGCAGATCAACTCGATTGGGATTACAATCGGAAAGAAGAACGTGTGAAAATTACGCATCGTGAATGGCATCAAGGGTTAACGCTCGGCATTTCAGAAATTAGCGCGAAAATTACGGCACGTGGAGTTGAAGCGTTAGACGAAGTCGTCTATATTATTAATGAAACGTTTCGCTCGATGGCACGCGAACGAGCGGAAGGGTTTAACGGAGAAGAAGCGGTCGTATTACCGGTCATTCGCTCGACATCATTTCCCGAGAAATCAACAGAAGGTCATCGTTTCATTACGGAATATCATACAGCGGAGACGCGCATTTATTACGCGCTCGATTTAGGCTCGACGTACCGTTTAATCGATGAACATGTTTTAGCACAACTCGGCATGAGTGAAGAGCAATTGAAAGAACGTGCTCTATTTAAAGCGCAAGCGTTACCGATCGAATTGAAAGAAGATGAAGTGGACGGCAACATTTTTTATTTTCTTAATATGAACGACGGTTACGATGCGACACGTATTTTAAATCGCGCGTTTTTAAAAGAGATGAGCGAAAAAGTAGAAGGCCATATGACGGTGTCTGTGCCGCATCAAGACGTGTTAATTATCGGTGATTTACGCAATAATGTCGGCTATGACGTATTGGCGCAAATGACGATGCACTTCTTTACAGTCGGTACTGTCCCGATCACTTCATTATCTTTCATTTACGATGAAGGAAAGTTAGACCCGATCTTTATTTTAGCGAAAAATCAACGAATTGAAGGAGAAGACAACTGACATGAACGTATTTTACAACCGAGCACATTTAGGTGACACATTAATGATCGATTTAGAGGATGCGACAGGAGAGCCGACAGTTGAAAAGTTTGGTGACGTCGCTGTCGTACGTATGGAAGACCGTGTTGTCGGCATGAACGTATTCAATGCGAGTGAGAAATTAACGCTCGAAACAGAAGGACCAATCAAATTAACGGAAGAGTTCGTCGCACAATTAGAAGCGGTGTTAGAAAAAGAAGGCTTCACTTACAAGTTCGACGTAGACCTTTCACCGAAATTTGTCGTCGGACATGTGTTGACGCGTGAAAAGCATCCGAACGCAGATAAATTAAGCGTTTGTACTGTCGATGTAGGAGCTGAAGAGCCGTTACAAATCGTTTGCGGGGCAGCGAACGTCGATGCGGGTCAAAAAGTCGTCGTCGCGAAAGTAGGCGCAGTCATGCCTTCTGGACTCGTCATTAAAGACGCAGAGCTTCGTGGAGTTCCTTCAACAGGAATGATTTGCTCAGCGAAAGAATTGAATTTACCGAACGGTGAACAACAAAAAGGGATTCTCGTATTGGAAGAGTCACGACAAGTTGGCGAAGACTTTTTTGCATAACAATGATTGCACGGTGTGAGGCGAGGCTCGCATCGTGCTTTTTTTACGTAACATTTTTGAAGTCAATATCGGAACTATGATAAAATAAGTAGATGTCTGAAATTGAAAGAGTGATTAAATATGAGTTTCTTTAATAAAATAAAAAAAGTATTTCACACTGAAGACGAACGAGATGAATACATTGAGCAAGAAGAGGAACGCGCAGTCGTTCAAGAAGCGCCACAACATGAAGTGAAAGAAGTTTCGATGAAGCAAGGAGGACGTACGAAACCGTTCACCTTTCCGCTCGCAGAACGTCAACAAGATACGTCGAGAGAGCGAATGAAGTGGGAGGAACGCATTCTTTGTACGGATGAGATGGAAGATTTCGTGCCACGTCCACTGTATGAAAACGAGCGTTGGCCTGGAAAGCATCATCGTTCCCGCCAACAAACGCCCGTCGACCGTCAAATATTGAGGAGAAAAAAAGATGTGAAACAAGTTCCGCGACATGTAGAGCAATCGTCAACACCTTCTCAACAAATGATAAAAATAGAGCAATCTAAAGTATCTACGGGCTCACAAGAAGAACGAAAACCATTTAAATTGAGCGATGTTCCTTCTCCGATTTACGGCTTTCAACAACCGATTCGAACGTTACAAGAGTTAAAGGACGAACCACTCCCGTTAAAAGACGAATGGAGACAACAAGAAGAGATAGAGAAACATACGAATCGACCGATTGATGAAGATCAACGTTCTTACAATTCTTACAAAGAACAAACCGTTCCATACGTTAAAAAATTGCAAGCGCAGCGTATCGCTAACAGTATGAACGAAGAGAAAGTAGGAGAAGCACTGTCGCCACAACAAACGAGTGCATCTTCTCCTTCCGATGAAAAGCTAGATGGAAAGTATGAAGATCAACTTGTTGACGATGCTATTTTGCAAGATGAGAAAAAAGTAGTCGCTACGATAAAACAACCGCAAGAAAATGTCGTTAGTGAAGAAGAACAACAACTTGCTTTACAAAATGAAGAAGGTGAGTCACAACGTAAAGTAGAAAAGGTAGAAGATCACTCGATAGATGAACGAATAGCATCTACGTCAGCAATAGAAGAAAAAGAAGATGTAGCTGTTAACGATGAAGTAAAAAGCAGTGTCGTTACAAATAATGCAGAAGATATTGAAAGATCGTCAACGATAGAAGCAGAACATGTAGAGATTGAAAGTACGCAAGATTTATCGAGTCGAATGCTAGAGGAAGAAATACGTTCAGAAAAATTAGGGCGCGAATTAGATGATCGATTCTATGAATTAAAACAGCTTGATGAAAAAATTGGACAAGTATCGAATGAAATTGAGACGATGACAGAATTAGAGGAATTAGAGGAATTAGAGGAATTAGAAGAAAAAGAAGAAAAAGAAGAAAAAGAAGAAAAGCCATCGACGATTCCGTTTAATGTTGTCATGTTGAAATCGGACAAAGAAAAATTACAGAAGCGAGAAGAGATGCAACATCAAGCTTCCCAATTAGAGAAAATTGTCAATGAAAAACAGTACGAGGAAGTAGAAGAGGTTATTGAAGATAAAAAATTGACGGAGTATCGATTTCCATCACTCGACTATTTAACGGAGCCGAGTGAGAAAAAGCGAGACGATATTTGGTTGGATGAACAAGCTGAAATTTTAGAAGAAACACTTGCGCATTTCAACATTCAAGCGAAAGTGGAACAAGCGGTACAAGGCCCTTCCGTCACACGTTTTGAATTGACGATGGAACGCGGAACGAAAGTGAGTAAAATTCGCAATTTAACGGACGATTTAAAACTCGCGTTAGCAGCACGTGACATCCGAATTGAAGCGCCGATTCCAGGGACGAGCTTCATCGGCATTGAAATTCCAAACCGCGAGTCTCATGCAGTAGAGTTGCGAGAGATTTTGGAGTCAGAACCGTTTCAAAACTCAGAGTCGCCATTAGAAGCAGCACTCGGACTTGATATTACAGGAGAGCCAATTACGATCGATTTAAGCGAAATGCCTCACGGGTTAATCGCAGGAGCGACGGGTTCAGGGAAATCGGTGTGCATTAACTGTATTTTGACGAGCCTTTTATATAAAGCGTCTCCTGATGAACTGAAATTGCTTTTAATCGACCCGAAAATGGTTGAACTCGCGCCGTACAATGGCATCGCCCATTTACTCAG
>JASLHQ010000133.1 GCA_030152265.1 Savagea sp. | reverse complement strand
AAGATTGCGCTTGCTACAGACTTGTGTCCTTCTTGTTATACAGTATCTATGCAATTTGTTATAAATTTGGCTTGTCGTTTATATGGATTTTCAATCGAAGAAGCAATTAAAGCGGCAACTTATGGTGGGGCACAAGCATTAGGGTTAAATGATCGAGGACGTTTGCAAGTAGGGTATTTAGCAGATATTCAAATATGGGATGTCCCACGATTTGAACATATTGCTTATGAGTTGGGCTCGAATGCAGTAGAAACAGTTATTAAAAATGGAGAAGTTATACATCAACAAAATTAAAATTTAAGAGTAAGAGAATATATTAAGCTTTATTGTAGGAAACGTTAAAGTAATAATGAATTTATTTTCAGAGCGCGTATTTGCACTCGACAACCGTTCGTTTTATAAGCCGAAGCTATAAGAAAAAGCGTTATTCGAGTTCGTTCTCGAATAACGCTTTTTTCGTATTAGTTCATCCCTTTGAAGGCATCTTTAAATGCATCGTCTTTTGTATCGATTTTCGCTTCTTTAATTAATTCAGCGAGACGAGCTTCTGTTTCAATATTCGCTAATTGTTCTTCTGCTTTCGCGCGAACTTCTTCTTCTTCTTTCGGTTCTTCTGTATCGCGAATATCAAGTACTTCGATAATGTGGTAGCCGAAGTTTGATTTCACAGGTTCTTTTGATACGTCACCTTTTTTCATGCTATATAACGCATTTTCAAATGGTGGTACCATCATCCCTTGTTGAACCCATCCGAGGTCGCCCCCTGTTTCAGCCGCTTGTGGTTCTGTTGAGTGTTCTTTGCTTAATTTTTCGAAGTCTGCACCGTCTTCGATTTGTTTAATAAGATCTTTTGCTGTTTTCTCATCTTCCACTAAGATATGGCGTGCGTGAATCTCTTTTTTAGCACGTTCCACTGCTTCATCGATTGATTTTTCGTCAACTTCAATTGAAGCGAGGAATTTTTGTTTCATTAATTGAGGTTTCATTTGCTTTTTAAATGTTTCTTCCGTTAAGCCTTCACTCGCTAAAGACATTTCGAACATATCGCCCATCATTTCTTTTTGAGCTTTCACTGCCTCTTCTACTTCTTCATCTGAGACAGGGAATTTTTCGCTTAACACTTTGTTTAAAACGATTTCTTGAAAAGCTTGTAAACCGACTGCGTTTTTCATTTCTTCGTAAAGGTCATGTTCTGTAATATCGCCGTATGCTGTCGTTGCGATCACTTTGCTTTCTGCATCGCCTCCGCCACATGCTGCGAGTACTGCTAAACTAGCTGATAAAACGCCAGCTAAGACAAATTTCTTCATAATTATTCTCTCCTCACTTTTCATAAGACAGTAGTACTATACCATATAAACGAATCGGAAACAAAAATGTTCCAACCGTAAAAAAACACTGAACGCTGAGCGCCCAGTGTTTTTTTAAATGTTGTAATATACTTGTAAATAAAACAAGATCATTAAAGCTAAAATTAATAAATTTACTGTTTTATACACACGAGGTTGTTTTTCTTCTGAAATTTCGCGTGTTACGATTAGCGCATACGTCATTCGATTTATTTGAAATAAAAAAAACAGTGCAGCAAAGACCGTTAAAGCTAAAATCAATCGTATGACCTCCTTTACATCAGAAAAGCTCTTCTTCTTATAATAACAGAAAAGAAGAAAGAGTAGTTATGAATTCATCTCGGAAGCGCATTCATTTTTAGGTAAAGGAGTTGCCAACAGTTGGCCATTCTCTTCCTCGAAACATTGATCGATATTTTTAAAGCCTTTTTCGAAAATTTCCATATAGTCGTCACCATAAATGTTACGAATGACGGACATCACTTCGATAAAGTCTGGGAACTTCCCATATAAATCTTTAATAGGGAGTGAACCTTCCAATACGAGGTGTCTCGTATCGTGATAATGAACGTTCATCGTCAAAATTAAATCTTCCCCTGTTTCTGTTACAGCGACGTATGTGTTACGACGATCGTCGTCTTTTTTGAAGAAATGTAAGTATCCACGTTGTTCGAGCTTTTTCGAAAAGTTGAAAGCTGTCGAAACGTGCATGACACCAAATTTCGCGATGTCAGAAATCGTCGCTCCTTGCAAGTGATAAGCAATCCACAAGATGTGATGTTCATTAATGTTAAGGTCGTACGGCTTGATCCACTGCTGCCAATCTTTTTCGACTGCTTTCCATAGCGCTTTTGCCATTTGTGCAATACGTTGACTGTAGATCATAGCTTCCTTTTGAGAAAAGGATTGTTCTGTCATTGAAAACACCCACTTCCTAAATTGAGATATTCTTTACATTATACCAAAAAAACAAAGAGATAAGAAGTTAGAATTCAAAAATAATTCTAAAATGTCTTTATTTTCTCAATCATCTAGAAAAAAGAAGCTATTTTTAGGAAATAGCTTCGAAAAAACTTAATGATTTTGCTGTTTGGCAATTTGTTGTTCGAGTTGCTCGATAGACTTTTGAATCGAATCAATTTCCTGTGATAAGTTATTTTTATGTGGTTCTGTCGATTGTTGCCACACCATGACAGATTGTTTAATTTCTTCGATCGTTTCTGGTAAGTTTGCTTTTGCTTCTGTCGTTAAATGTTGAATCGACTCAACGAGTTCGCTTGCTTTCGCTTTAATGTCTTCAATCATAGATTGAAGATTGCACGATTTAGATTTCATATTTGTACGCAATTGTTCGCCCGATTGTGACGTCGTTAAAAGTACAGCGACTGAAGCGGTAATGGAACCGGCAAGTACGCCGAGTAAAAAGTTAGATTGTTTCATAAAAATAGCCAACACCTTTCTCCAAGAGATGAATTATTATCTATTAAATCATGTTATAAAAAGACAATCAATTAATTTCAGTAAAAAACGATACATATTTCCAACAATTTTTCCAAAATCTTTGTTATTCACATATAATAAAAGGTTAAGGTTGATATGAAGAATTAATGTTTCATACGTAACTTCATTCAACGCCTTAACCTTTTAAAAAATGCTTTATAATTAGCTATATCGACTATTAGCTAACGTAATGTTTTAGAACAAATGATCATAATTTATCGATAATTGTTTCAGCTAAACTTTATTGAACAATAATCAAAGTTGTTTGCGAATTTTTGTAGCGAGTTCACCGATGACTTCAGGTGTTAATTTATCGACTTGCGGATTCCATGTCCAACCGAATCCGTCCTTTTCATCGTAACGTGGGATGAAATGTAAGTGGAAATGATATACAGTTTGTCCTGCGTGTGAACCGTTATTTTGCAATAAGTTCATACCAGCAGGTTGGAATTCTGCTTTTAAAGCATTCGCAATTTTAGGAACGGCACGGAATAAATTTGCCGCTTCGTCTTCCGTCATGTCGTAAACGTTTTCACGGTGGACTTTAGGGATGAGAAGTAAATGACCTTTCGCGACAGGTGTGATGTCCATGAATGCATAAACGTGCTCATCTTCGTACACTTTTTCACTCGGAATTGTACCGTTAATAATATTACAGAAAATACAAGAAACCATCTGAACCACTCCTTTTATTCGTTTTTATCTATCTTTAGTGTAGCATAAAACATGGTAAACGTCTTTGTATCAATGTAACTTTCTTCATACATTTGTTAAAATGAAGAAAGGAAGAGAGGGGATCGCATGGCGGTTTTAAAATTAACAGATGTGACAGGTGGTTATACACGGAAACCTGTCTTGCATCATTTATCATTTGAAGTAGAAGCAGGAGAGTTAGTCGGCTTAATCGGATTGAACGGAGCGGGGAAAAGTACGACGATTAAACATATTATCGGCTTATTGCGTCAACATGCTGGAACGATTGAAATTGCAGGGCATACGTTAGAGGGCAATATGGAAGGGTATCGTCAATCGTTTTCATACATACCAGAAACGCCTGTCTTATATGAAGAGCTGACGTTAGAAGAGCATTTGAAGTTGACAGCGATGGCGTACGGTTTATCGGAAGATGATTACATCGTTCGTTCGAAAGCGTTGTTGGAAGAATTTCATATGGAAAAAAGACTCCGTTGGTTCCCGGCGCATTTTTCGAAAGGGATGCGTCAAAAAGTGATGATTATGAGTGCGTTTTTAGTTAATCCAGCTTTGTATATTATCGACGAACCGTTCGTCGGACTCGACCCGCTCGGTATTCATTCATTATTAGAACAAATTGAAGAACGAAAACGTGGAGGAGCGGCCGTTTTAATGTCGACGCACATGTTGTCAACAGCTGAGAAATATTGTGACAAAATCGTTTTTCTCCATGAAGGGAACGTGAAAGCGTTCGGAACGATGGACGATTTGCGCGCAAGCTTCGGCATGGAAGGTGCGTCATTGGATGATCTGTACATTGCGATGACGAAGGAGCAGGCCAATGGATAGTTTACAAAGCATTTGGAAACGCCGCTTCGCTGAATATCAAATGGAGACGCAAAAATATTTAAAATACGTTTTTACCGGGCATTTAATGATCGTCATCGTCTTCGCTTTAGGAGCGGGAGGTCTAGCGTACAGTGAATGGTTGAAAGTGATACCTGAAGAGTTTCCTGTCGCGATCGTCGTGACGACTTTATTAGCGCTCACATTTATTTTTCGAAATCCTGCGACATTGTTTCGGGAAGCGGACGCTGTCTACTTTTTACCTTTAGAACATCAATTGACGACGTATACGCAAGCATCGCTTAGATGGACGACGAGTACGAAATTTATTTTACCGGTCGTAACGGCGATTGTATTACTTCCGCTCATCAATACGAAATATGCGTTTGCGCCACTGGAAATGTTGTTGTTTATCGCTTCATTGTTTGTATGGCACTTTTTATTGACGCGTGGAGAATGGTATTATCGCCATAGCTATCGCGGACGGAATATGTATGTGCTATACATCGCACATTACGTATTCAGTTGGGTGCTCATTTACGCTTTGTTGACGAGTTGGTATGTCGTAGCAGCGGTAGTTGTCGCCCTTTACGGATATGTATCACAAGGCGTTTGGAAAAAACGTGCGGCGACAGAGCCATTTCCATTCGATCATTTTATCGCGCTCGAAAACAATCGCATGATGCGCTTTTATCAGTTTGCGAACTTGTTTACAGACGTTCCGCACATTCAAGGGAAAGTGCGCCGTCGTTCATACGCATCGTTTTTAATGACGGCATCGAAGCCTTTTGAAAAGGAGAAAAGCTTCCAATACTTATTGAGTCGTACATTTGTAAGGACAGATGAACTGTTTCGTCTTTATTTAAGACTGTTCGTCTTAATGGCACTCGGAGTAGCTTTTATCGAATCGCGTTTATTAATGATCGTCTTCGTATCGAGTTTGCAGTTTGCGCTCGTCAGTCAGTTGTTAGCGTATTTAAGTCAGACAAAACATTTCAAAATGGACCGACTATTTCCAATCGAACAGAAAGGTCGCCGAGATGCCGTGGAGAAAATCGTGTTCCAACTTGGAACGATTCAAATTTTCATTATCGTTATCATCGCATTTTTCGTACGGGATAAAATGGCAGAAGGTTTATTGTTATTCGTCATTTTACAAGCGATTAGCGGCATTACGATGTTCTCGACAAGACCGAAGTCATAAAACGAACAATCTACCTATTATTGGTAGGTTGTTTGTACTAAAAACGAAATATTCAGAAAAATTGATTGCAATTCATGAAAAGTTTTTTTATAATAGAAAAAAGCTGACAGAGGTGATGGGAATGGAGAACAAGTATTTTTACAAACAATTACCGACTACTGCGCAGAGACAATTTCAGGAAGAAACGAATCAATTGCTTTCAGACATTTACACAGACTTATTTTTACAATCTGTTCATCACGAACAGACGGTTGCTCGTATTGAAGGATTAATTGATCGAGCGTTAGATGAAAGAGATATGGAAGCATTTCAGCATTATACTCAATTGTTAGGAACGATCGAGGAAAAGTAAAAAAACGCTGTTTTGTGCAAGCAAAGCAGCGCTCATACATAGGAAAACGGTTGAATCTTTGGGGAGATTCAACCGTTTTTTTATGTTTTTTCATACGGAAAGAGGGAAGAGTTAAAAAACGTACGTTCGTAAAAAGTGTGTTAAAATAGAACTATGTGAATGAAGGAGTGATTCGATTGTCTGAACGATTTGAGTTAGTGTCACCTTACGAGCCAGCGGGAGACCAACCGCAAGCGATTCGCGAGTTAGTCGCTGGGATCGAACGAGGCGAAAAGCATCAAACGTTACTTGGAGCGACGGGAACAGGAAAGACGTTCACCGTATCCAATGTAGTGAAGGAAATTAATAAACCTACATTAGTCATCGCCCATAACAAAACGTTAGCAGGGCAACTGTACAGTGAGTTTAAAGAGTTTTTTCCAAATAATGCGGTCGAATATTTCGTCAGTTATTACGATTATTATCAGCCGGAAGCGTATGTGCCGCAGACGGATACTTTTATAGAAAAAGACGCAAGCATTAACGATGAAATTGATAAATTACGTCACTCGGCGACGAGTGCTTTATTTGAGAGGCAAGACGTGTTAATCGTCGCTTCCGTCTCTTGTATATACGGACTCGGGAATCCGGAAGAATATAAGGAGCTCGTGTTTTCCGTGCGCGTCGGCATGGAAATTGGACGCGATGAGATGCTCCGTAAGCTAGTTGACATTCAATATACACGCAACGATATAAACTTTACGCGCGGAACGTTCCGTGTGCGTGGAGATGTCGTCGAACTATTCCCCGCATCTCGCGATGAACATTGTATTCGCATCGAATTTTTCGGAGACGAAATCGACCGGATACGAGAAGTGGATGCGCTGACGGGAGAAATTATCGGCGATCGTGAACATATTGCCGTTTATCCGGCTTCTCACTTCGTCACCCGTTCTGAAAAGATGGAAAAGGCGATCGTTAATATTGAGAAAGAATTAGAGGAACGTCTCGCCGTATTAAACGAAGAAGGAAAATTGTTGGAAGCTCAACGTTTAGAACAACGTACGCGTTACGATTTAGAAATGATGAAAGAGATGGGCTTTTGTTCGGGAATCGAGAACTATTCGCGCCATTTAACGTTGCGTGAAGCAGGTGCAACACCTTATACGTTACTTGACTATTTCCCGGAAGATTTCGTCATCGTCGTCGATGAAAGTCACGTTACGTTACCTCAAATCCGAGGGATGTACAACGGTGACCAGGCGCGTAAACAAGTGCTCGTCGATCACGGGTTCCGTCTACCGAGCGCACTTGACAACCGTCCGTTGAAGTTTGAAGAATTTGAACAACATGTACACCAAGCGATGTATATCTCGGCAACGCCAGGCCCGTATGAATTAGAGCATACGCCGAAGATGGTCGAACAAATTATTCGACCGACTGGCTTGTTAGACCCCGTTGTAGAAGTGCGTCCAATTCACGGACAAATCGATGACCTCGTCGGCGAAATCAATGCGCGCATTGAAAAAAATGAGCGTATATTAATTACGACATTGACGAAAAAAATGAGTGAAGATTTAACCGATTATTTAAAAGAGCTCGGCATTAAAGTGCAATATTTGCATTCTGAAATTAAAACGTTAGAACGTATTGAAATTATACGAGATTTACGTCTCGGAACGTATGACGTACTCGTCGGGATTAACTTATTGCGTGAAGGAATTGACATACCGGAAGTGTCGCTCGTGGCGATTTTAGATGCGGATAAAGAAGGATTTTTACGTTCGGAACGCTCGCTCATCCAAACGATCGGTCGAGCAGCGCGTAACTCGAACGGTTATGTCGTGATGTATGCGGACAAAATGACCGATTCAATGGAAAAAGCAATCAGTGAGACGGCGCGTCGTCGTGAAATTCAAATCGCCTACAACGAAAAACATGGCATTACACCGACGACGATTCAAAAAGAAATTCGCGACGTCATCCGTGCGACAGAAGTGGCGGAAGACGGCGAAGATTACATTACACGTCTTACAGAAGGCGGAAAATTATCGAAAGATGAGAAAAACGCTTTAATGGCGACGTTAGAACAAGATATGAAAGAAGCGGCGAAAGCGCTCGACTTCGAAAGGGCTGCTCAATTGCGCGACGCGTTATTAGAATTGCAGTCAGGAAGGTAGTTGTACGTCAACAACCCGCCACTTAACGACCTTGCGGTCTGTTTGAAGTGGGGGCTTGCGTCTACCAAATTACAGCAGTGCCTCTACCCTCATAGAGTGCAATTACGCTTGTTCCTACCCAGTAGTGCGAACGAGCAAAGCTCTCCTACCTTCGAGTGGTGGAACACAAGGACGGTTGACTTCGCCCCTACCGCAAGGGATATACCCAAGCAGTAACCGTTAAAACGGATTTCGATACGCTAAAGATTTTACGGTTACAACGATTTCCTGTAACCAACCTCATATCTTTAGTTGTCAAAGAACGATAAGAGTGCCTTCAGCAACAATTTGCCCAACGGTTTTCTCTTATTGTTTATTCTAATAAAATTGAAAGGAGGAGGCAAGGTACAGGTTTCAGATACTACCGTATCTGACGGCAATTCCTCCCCCACTTATCGTTGCTATCGCCCTTCACACGATTGAAGTGGGGGTATCCTTGCCGATTTCAGATGAAAAATAAAGAGATTGTCATTCAAGGTGCACGAGCACACAATTTAAAAAATATTAATGTCAATATTCCGAGAGATGAACTCGTCGTCATGACGGGTTTATCTGGTTCGGGGAAATCGTCACTCGCCTTCGAT
>JASLHQ010000130.1 GCA_030152265.1 Savagea sp. | reverse complement strand
GCTCCTTTAGAAGGTTCACGCTCCTACGTCTCTTTCGCAGGAGGACTTCTCGTTCCGACCATTTTAAACAGTAAAAGTACTTATTTGCGCGCCCATATCGGCGGATGGAAAGGCCGAGCGCTACAACGAGGAGATACGATTCCATTCGGACTCCTCCATGCACAAAACGAACAAATGAAACGTCACGTTTTAGAGCATACGTCGATTTCTTGGTCCATTCGTCATTCAGAATTCGTATCGTTTGAAAAAAATCGGATCATACGCTTCACAGAAGGTTTACAATATGAAGAGTTTACAGAAGATGCGAAACTTGCACTCGAACAGACAACCTATACGATGACTGCCCAATCGGACCGGATGGGCAGTCATCGTATACGTTGTCTGTTCAAGTGCAAGTTTCGCATCTTCTGAAAAGTCTTCATATTGTAGACCTTCTGTGAAACGGATGACACGTTTTTTTTCAAACGATACGAATTCTGAATGACGAATGGACCAAGAAATCGACGTATGATCTAAAACGTAACGTTTCATTTGTTCGTTTTGTGCATGGAGTAATCCGAATGGAATCGTATCGCCTCGTTGTAGCGCTCGGCCTTTCCATCCGCCGATATGGGCGCGCAAATAAGTACTTTTACTGTTTAAAATGGTCGGAACGAGAAGTCCTCCTGCGAAAGAGACGTAGGAGCGTGAACCTTCTAAAGGAGCTTGAAAGCGCAATTCGTCATCAGGCTGAGCGAGTAAAGGGCGCCACATCGGAACTTCTTTCCCGTTGAGTAACGGTCGCAAGTTCGCACCGGTAATAGCAAATAACGTTTCTTCATTAAAACGAAAAGCAGTTTGGAACATCGTCACTTCCATCGTTGCGGCATTTTCATCATTGCCGACTAAAATGTTGGCGAGGCGATGAGACATTAAATCAGCAGCGCCACTGACGATTACTCCGTATCGTTGTGAACCGAAACGGCCGCGGTCTTGGACAGTTGCCATAAGTCCAGGATGAATGATTGTAATACTCATCGTTTCATCTCCTCTTCCCATCGTTCTTCAGAAATCGGCTGAAATTGAATGAGATCTCCCGCTCGTAACAAAGTAGGTGGGGTTTGTTCAGGCAAAAATAGTTGCTTCGGCGTACGCCCGATAATTTGCCATCCTCCTGGTGTGCTTAATGGATAAATTCCAGTTTGCGCTCCGGCGATGCCGACTGAACCTGCTTCTATATGTAAGCGTGGTGTCGCTTTACGTGGAGTGGCGAGCCGTTCATCCATTCCACCTAAAAAAGGAAACCCAGGTGCAAAGCCTAACATATAAACACGATACGTTCGTTCACTATGCATTTGGATCACTTGTTCTTCAGTTAACTGATGATGCTTAGCGACATAAGCTAAGTCAGGACCATATTCGCCACCATATACGACAGGAATCGACACGATGCGCTCGACTTCTTCCACTTTTTCTTCATAGGCGTGTTGCAGCAATCGCTCAATATATTTGGAAGCGATTTCAAATGGGGAGTGTAAAAAAAGCTCCTTTTTAGAAAAGTGCTTCAATTGTAAAACGGCAATTGGATCATAATAAACAGTCACATTTGTATAAGCAGGGACGTATTCAATCATGCCCGGAAATGGATGCCGATTTAATTGTTGTGTAAAGTGACGAATTTGTGAATAAATTGTGTCGTCGATTGTTTCGCCAAAAGAGACATAAATGGCGTTCTCACCGAACGGTTTTATGGAAACAGTTTCATTCATCGGCTCACCCCTCCTTTTTAGTACCGATATTCGAAACTTGAGTTTTAAATTTCGGGTATGCCTGTATTATAAATCGTTCCCTTAAAAATACAAGTGAAAGTTGTTAAAAAACTAAAAAGTTAGACTTTATTTTTTTGTAATGAAAAAGGATGACGAATTTAAAAAATATGTTAGAATAAATTTTAACTTTCAGGACAGTAGTTTCGAATTGCGAAACTGAACGAAAGAAATAAAGGAATGGAGGGCTTATGAAATGACAACGATTGATTTGAATTGTGATTTAGGTGAAAGTTTCGGTCGTTATGAATTAGGGGAACAAGATGAAATTTTAAAATATGTTACGAGTGCAAATATCGCTTGTGGTTTTCATGCGGGAGATCCTTCTGTCATGAGGAAGACTGTTGAAAAAGCTATAAAACACGGAGTGAAAATCGGAGCTCATCCGAGTTTTCCAGATTTAATTGGATTTGGTCGTAGAGAGATGGCAGTCAGTCCACAAGAAGCGTACGACATGGTCGTTTATCAAATTGGCGCATTACAAGGATTTGCGCAATTGCACGGAGAATCGATTCATCATGTGAAGCCTCACGGTGCGATGTACAATATGGCAGCGAAAAATAAAGAGCTCGCACAAGCGATTGCTCAAGCTGTTTATGATAGTTCGCCTAAGTTAATTTTATACGGGCTCGCAAACAGTGAACTGACGAGAACGGGAGAGGCGCTCGGATTAACTGTTGCACATGAAGTGTTCGCGGATCGCACGTATCAACCAGATGGAACGTTAACTTCTCGCACATTACCGAATGCGATGATTACCGATGAACAAGTAGCGTTACGACAAATTGAACAGATGGTTTTGCGTGGAAGTGTGATAGCAGTAGATGAAACGGTCGTACCTTTGGAAGCGCATACAATTTGTGTCCACGGAGATACGGTACAAGCAGTACAATTCGTTAAAAAGATTGCACAACATTTAAACGATAAAGAAGTGAAAATCGAGCCAGTCGGGTCGTCTTAGAAAGGAAGTTACATTATGAAGCAACCATTATTAAATGAACAACAATCGTCCGCTACGAAAAATAGCGTATTATTCGGAGCGGCATTTCTCATGGCGACCTCGTCTGTCGGCCCAGGATTTTTAACGCAAACGGCAGTGTTTACGCAACAACTTGCAGCAAGTTTCGCCTTCGTTATTATGATTTCTCTCGTTTTAGACGTATTCGCTCAAATGAACGTATGGCGAATTATCGCAGTATCTGGTTTACGCGGTCAAGAAATTGCGAATAAAGTGTTGCCTGGATTAGGGTATGTGCTTGCTGCGTTTATCGTATTTGGCGGACTCGCTTTCAATATCGGAAACGTTGCAGGAGCGGGACTCGGTTTAAATGCGATGTTAGGGATTGACCCTGTACTAGGAGCAGGAATTAGTGCGTTATTCGCCATTTTCGTATTCGCAGTGAAAGAAGCAGCGAAAGTGATGGACCGTGTCGCACAAGTTGCAGGGGTAACGATGCTCGGATTAATGATTTATGTCGCTTTTAAAACGACGCCACCTGTAAAAGAAGCGTTGGCGAATACGTTATGGCCTGAGCAGATGAGCATTTTCGCAATCATTACACTCGTTGGAGGTACGGTCGGTGGTTACATTACATTTGCTGGAGGTCACCGTTTACTTGACGCTGGAGTGAAGGGGCAAGAAGGGTTACCAGATGTGACGAAAAGTTCACTCATTGGAATCGGCGTAACGGGTGTGATGCGAATCGCTCTCTTCCTCGCAATTTTAGGAATTGTTTCTCAAGGTTATGTCTTAAATGAAGAAGGTAATCCAGCAGCAGAGGCGTTTCAATACGCGTTAGGAGACGTCGGCATTCAAGTGTTCGGAGTCATTATGTGGGCAGCGGCGGTGACATCGGTTGTCGGAGCAGCTTATACGTCTGTATCCTTCATCCGCACGTTTCATCCGTTCATTGAGAAATATAGCAATTGGTTCATTATCGGATTTATTATCGTATCAACATCGGTCTTTTTATTCATTGGGCGACCAGTGCTCGTCTTAATTTTAGCGGGTGCAGCGAATGCTTTAATTTTGCCATTAGCGCTCGGTGTTATGCTCATTGCAGCTCATCGAAAAGATATTGTAGGAACGTATAAACATCCGAAATGGTTGACGATTCCAGGTATTTTTGTCGTCATTATGATGGCAATCTTTAGCGTGAAAACTTTGATGGAAGAGATTCCACAACTGTTTTCATAATGACAAGCTCAACATGATGTACGGAGAGTATTAAAAAGTTATGAAATGTTAAGAGGGGGATGTCGGAGCGAATTTCAATCCGACAACCCTTTTTTAATACCGTTAATTTTCAGGCCGGTGGACGTTTTCGTTACGCGCTGTTCTCACAGGAGTTACACTTTCATTTGAATCGATGATTTTGTTTATCATGTAAGTTTTTCAGTCTCATCTATAGAGGTGAGCTTTTTTTATATGTTCAATTGTTGACTAGGATGATAAGATAGCTAGAAGTTAAAAATAGAAAGGAGAATGAAATGAATACGTTCCAACAACAGTGGTTTGGAAATGTAAGAGGAGATATTCTCGCGGGGATTGTCGTCGGATTGGCGCTCATTCCGGAAGCATTAGCGTTTGCGTTTATCGTTGGGGTCGATCCGCGTTATGCGCTGTATGCTTCTTTTACGATGGCATTGCTCACCGCTATATTTGGTGGTAGGCCGGGTATGATT
>JASLHQ010000136.1 GCA_030152265.1 Savagea sp. | reverse complement strand
ATGAATGAGTTCATTCAACATAAGTTTGGTGACGATGGCAAAGAGGTCACACCTGTTCCCATACCGAACACAGTAGTTAAGCTCTTTAGCGCCGATGGTAATTGGGGGTATCCCCCTGTGAGAGTAGGACGTTGCCAAGCTATTTAAAAAGCACAATTTCTTAATTGAAATTGTGCTTTTTTGTTTTTTATATTATTAGTTTGTTTATTATGAAATTATTGAGAGAGGAAAAAGAGAGAGCATATAATTGATGAATTGTAAGAATATAAAATTAAAATGAAGTTGCGAATGAAAATAAAAAAGAGTATGGTAAAGTGAGAGAAGAAGAAAGGTAGGGATGCGTGTTGCTCATGTTGCTTATCATCTTTTCAATCAACATCGTATACGTTTCATTTTTCACAGTACGTATGATTTTGACATTGAAAGGATATCGCTACATTGCAGCCGTCGTCAGCATGATCGAAGTCGTCATTTACGTTGTCGGATTAGGGTTAGTATTAGATAACTTAAATGAAATTCAAAATTTAGTTGCTTATGCTGTCGGGTATGGATGTGGGGTTATTATTGGTACGAAAATTGAAGAAAAATTAGCATTAGGATACGTGACAGTAAATGTCATTACAGCTGATGTTGATAAACGAATGACTTCCCAATTACGTCAAAAAGGCTATGGTGTGACAGATTGGGTATCTCATGGGTTAAATGGGGATCGTACATCGATGCAAATTTTAACACCACGAAAATATGAACTCGCATTGTATGAAGAAATTAAACAATTGGACCCGAAAGCTTTCATTATTTCATATGAACCAAAAATGATACATGGTGGTTTTTGGGTGAAAACAGTACGAAAAGGTAGGTTGTTTAAAAGTGGCGAAAAAAAGAGCGAAACGCAGTGAATGGATTACAATTAAAGAAGACGAAACAGTAGCAGAAGCGTATGAGCGTCTCCTTGCTGAAGGGTGGCAAGTAATCGGTCGTCGAGAAGAACCTGTTTTTATTGAAGAAAATGGTGAACAGAAATGGTTACGCCAAAACATTCAATTTCATGTTAAAATGAACAATCAAGTTTGAATTAAAACCGAACGTTAGATTATGACTAATAATTTAACGTTCGTATATTTGCATTGACTAACCGAAAAATGCTTGTTAAAATAAGTAGAGTAATAAGAAATCCCACATATAAGTCGAAGAATGGGCTTTGATGTTTCTACAAGGGCACCGGAATGTCCTAACTATGCGGGAAAGTGACTTTTGAGTAAGGAGCGAAAGGTGTGTCGGTGCGAATGGTTATTTTATCAAAACATCTTCACGCAAATCGTCATATCCTCGAATGAGCTGCTTTTCACGCGAAATAGGTGAAAAAAGCAGTTTATTCGAGGATTTTTTAATTGATAAGAAAAAGAAGGAGCGGATGGATTGTGAAACCGAAAGTTGGCGTCATAATGGGCAGTAAAAGTGATTGGGAAACGATGAAATTAGCTTGTGATATTTTGGATGAATTACAAGTACCTTATGAAAAGAAGGTTGTATCAGCACATCGTACACCAGATTTCATGTTTGAATATGCAGAAGAAGCAGAAGCGAAAGGATTACAAGTAATCATCGCAGGAGCTGGCGGCGCTGCCCATTTACCTGGGATGGTGGCATCTAAAACATTAGTACCCGTCATTGGGGTTCCGATTCAGTCACGCGCTTTAAAAGGAATGGATTCTTTATTATCAATCGTTCAAATGCCAGGAGGGGTTCCTGTCGCAACGATGGCGATTGGAACGGCAGGAGCGACAAATGCAGGTTTATACGCTGCACAAATCGTTAGTTTGACAGATGACAAAGTGAAACAAGCGATTTCGGATCGCAGAGAAAAAATGAAGCAAATCGCTTTAGAAAGTAGTAGTGAATTAATATGAAAGTCATTCAACCTAGTTCAACAATCGGCATTATCGGTGGTGGACAGTTAGGTCGCATGATGGGACTTGCAGCGAAAGAAGCGGGGTTTAAAATCGCAGTTCTTGATCCAACGCGCAATTCACCATGCGGACAAATTGCAGACATTCAAATTGTCGCACCGTACGATGATGAACAAGCATTAAATGAATTAGCAGAAGTGAGCGACGTCATTACGTATGAATTTGAGAACATCGATTATGACGGTTTGAAACGTTTAGGTGAAAAAGCGTATGTTCCACAAGGTGCTGAACTCGTACGCATTACCCAAAACCGCATCGCTGAAAAGCGTGAAATTCGACAAGCAGGGGTACCGGTTGCGCCGTATATCGAAGCGCAAACGTTTGATGAACTCGTTCAACAAATTGATGAAATCGGATATCCCGCTGTCGTGAAAACAGCATTCGGAGGATACGATGGGAAAGGGCAAGTTCGTGTAAATAACGCAGATGATTTACAAGAAGCGAAGGCGTTATTCGAATTTTCTCCTTGCATTGCAGAAGCATTCGTACCGTTTGAAAAAGAAATTTCAGTCATTATTCAACGGAATGCGGCGGGTGAATCTTATTCTTTACCAGTTGCAGAAAACATTCATGTCAATCATATTTTACATGAATCAATCGTGCCAGCACGCGTTTCTCCAATAGTGTTAGATGAAGCAGCACAAGCGGCAAAACGAATTGCAGATCATTTAAATTTGGTCGGAACGTTAGCAGTTGAAATGTTCGTCCTTGCAGATGACACAATTATCATTAACGAATTAGCACCACGTCCGCATAACTCAGGACATTATTCGATTGAAGCGTGCAATATATCGCAATTCCATCAACATATACGAGCGATCGCTGGATGGCCGCTTCGCAAACCGAAATTGTGGGCTCCGTCCATTATGGTGAACGTCTTAGGTCAACATGTGGCACCGCTCGAACAAAAAATGGCATCTTATCCAGATTGGTCGATTCATTTATATGGTAAAGAAGAAGCGAAAGAAAATCGCAAAATGGGCCATGTGACGATCATGACTGAACATATTGAACAAACATTAGAAGAAATTGAACAATCGATGATTTGGACATCGAACTAATAGGAGGAACTAACATGAAAATTGCAAAAGTATACGTAACATTAAGAGAGAGCGTCGTAGATCCAGAAGGAACAGCAGCGAAAGAAGCTTTACACAAAATGGGCTACAACGAAGTACAAAACGCACGTTTCGGTCGTTTAATTGAATTGGAACTAGACGGTTCAACAGAAGATGTTGAAGCACGTGTCGAAGCAATGTGTAAAGATTTGTTAATTAACCGCGTGATCGAAGACTATCGTTTTGATATTGAGGAGGCGTAATGATGAAAGTTGCGATCTTAAACTTTCCAGGAACGAGTTGTGAAACGGAAGTAGAACGATTATTTCAAACGATTGTTAAAGCAGAACCGACAATCGTATGGCATGCGGACGCGACATCGCTAGAAGCGTACGATGCAGTTGTCATTCCGAACGGAGCTGTGTACGGAAACTATTTACGCCCAGGCGCATTAGCGAAAAGCTCACCTGCTGCAAAAGCGTTACAAGCATTTGCACAAGCTGGAAAACTAGTCGTCGGTCTCGGAAACGGTTTTCAAGTGTTAGTTGAAATCGGCCTATTGCCAGGTGCCTTTTTACAAAATCCTTCACTCACTTTCCAATCAGGAAAAGCAGCCTTACGTGTGAATCGTGAGACGAAATTTACAAATCAATATCGAGAAGAAGTGATCACTTTACCGTACGCTCAACAATTTGCGACGTATTATAACGATACACCGATCGCAAAAGAGCAAATTGTGATGACATTTGAAGACAATATGTTCAATAGCACGCAATCGATTGCGGCATTGACGAATGAAGGCGGCAATGTATGTGGCATTATCGCATTGCCAGAACGTGCAACGGAAGCAGTGATCGGTGGAACGGACGGACTTCCATTTTTCGAATCTATTTTAAACAATTGGAGTGAACAATAAATGGTTGAACCTACAGCGCAACAAGT